>JAASTB010000029.1 GCA_021767625.1 Wenzhouxiangella sp. | reverse complement strand
TGACGGCAATTCCGTTGGCCCCTCGCGGGTCAACGTCACCAACCCGACAAACGACGACCCTGCAGCACGCAGTTTCACGCTGCGCGTTTATCTATCGACCAACAACATCGTCTCCGCTGCTGACACCCTGCTTGCTACGTGGACGTACAACAATGTCGACTTCAGTGCCATGCAGGTGCGCCAGTTCAACGTGCCCGCCCCGGTCATCCCGCCGGGTACAACGCCAGGAACCTACTGGCTGGGTGCCGTTCTGGACAGCGGAAGTGACGGCAACTTTTCCAACAACAACGTCTGGGGCTGGGATGCGCAGGAGATCCAGGTCGTTACTGCGGACGTCTTCCACGATCGCTTCGAGAACTAGAGGGGCATTGGCCCGGGAAACGGCGGGCGCCTAGCGCCCGCCTGCGTCACGACGCCGGCTTGCGGAACTTCAGGGTCATCCGGTTCGATTCGCCGATCGACTCGTACTGCGCACGCAGGGCTTCGGCGTTCTCTGCGTCCTCCGGAACGCTCAGCGACGGCGGCAGGCGCCAGACCACCTCGTCGGTGGTGGGCTGGTCGTTGGGGTTGGCGTTGATGTCGCTGGAATCGACCAGCTCGAACCCCGCGGCCTCGGCGCGTTCGATCACGAAGGCCTGCTTGAGGTAGCCGGCGCTGCCGTCGGCCCAGTCGTCGGGCATGTCGTCGCGCGCTTCGTGCTGGACCACGCCCAGGATGCCGCCAGGCTTGAGTGCGGCGTGGGCGTCGGCAAAGGCCTGGTCGAGGTAATTGTCGATACCGGAATTCTGGAAGGCGGCGATGTTGTGCAGCACACGGATGAACAGAACCGCGTCGGCCGTACCCTCGACCTCGGCGGGCATGTCGCCGAACCAGAAGGTGCGCACGTCGGCGCAGTCATCCTCGCACCAGCCTTCGGCCTGCTGCGGGAATTCTTCGGGCCACTTGCGGATGTTCTCCATGAACGCCTCGTCGGCGAACGGAAAGTTCGGCCACATGTCGAGGGGATAGTTGGCCGCGATCAGCTCGCCTTCCGAGCCCAGGTAGGGCAGCAGGATGCGCGTGTACCAGCCGCCGCCGGGCAGGCCTTCGACCACGGTCATGCCCGGCTCGATGCCGAAGAACTCGAGCGTCTCACGCGGATGACGCGCATCAAAGCGGGCCTGGATCTCGTCGGGCTGGGCGTCGAGCACCGATTGCAGCGGATCGGCGGGCGGCTGTTCGGATTCAGTTTCGGCGGCTTCCGCCTCGGGGGCGGAGGCCTCGGCCATTGCCTGTTCCTCACCGGCGGGCTCGGCCGGCTGCGGTTCGGGTGCGCCGTCCTCGCCGGCCCGGCAGGCGGCAAGCATCAGGATGATCGACAGCAGAATGAATGTACGCATGGTGGACTCCTTGTTTGTCAGTCCGGTGGGTGATTATCACGCCGCCCGCGTGCTGCAGGCAAACGCGGGGGCGCAAACACTACGCGTATCCATCTAATACAAAAGCATTGACGAAGTCTGTCGGCAGCCGCACCTATACTGTGAGCGGCCAATCCACAGCAGGAGCGATCTCCAGATCGCGATGCCTCACCAACCATGGGAGCCCGATCATGAGCGAGAAAGAATACGTACCGCCGAAAATCTGGAAATGGGAAAAGGACGAAAACGGCGGGCAGTTCGCCAAGATCAACCGCCCCGAGGCCGGGCCCACCCACGAGAAGGCCCTGCCGGTCGGCAAGCACCCGCACCAGCTCTATTCCCTGGGCACGCCCAACGGCGTCAAGGCCTCGATCATGTTCGAGGAACTGCTCGAGAAGGGCCACTCGGATGCCGAGTACGACGCCTGGCTGGTCCGCATCGGCGAAGGCGAGCAGTTCTCCTCGGGCTTCGTGGAGATCAACCCCAACTCGAAGATCCCGGCCATGGCCGACCACAGCGTCGACCCGCCCAGGCGCGTGTTCGAATCGGGCGCGATCCTGCTCTACCTGGCCGAGAAATTCGGCGAGTTCCTGCCCGAGGACGCCGGCGGCCGCACCGAGACCCTCAACTGGCTGTTCTGGCAGATGGGCTCGGCACCCTTCCTCGGCGGCGGCTTCGGCCACTTCTACAACTACGCCCCGGTCAAGATCAAATATGCCATCGACCGCTTCACCATGGAGGTCAAGCGCCAGCTAGACGTCCTCGACCGCGAACTGGCCAACAAGGAATACATCGCCGGCGACGACTACACCATCGCCGACATGGCCATCTGGCCCTGGTACGGCTGCCTGGCGCTCAACCGCGTCTACGAAGCGGCCGAGTTCCTGCAGACCCACGAGTACCAGAACGTCATGCGCTGGGCGAAGACCATCGACGAGCGGCCGGCCGTCAAGCGCGGGCGGATGGTCAATTCAGTGTTCGGCGAACCAAAGAACCAGCTGCGCGAGCGGCACGACCCGAGCGACTTCGAGCATCGGACCTGGGACAAGGTGGGAGACGAGGACTAGGCAAGCGCACCCAGGCGACCTCGCGGACGGGAGCCGCCCAGCCCCTGCTACAGCACGTAGGCGAAGTAGTCGGTCACGCCCGGGTCGTGCCCGAGTTGCGACAGCAGGGTGGTCACTTGGCCCCGATGGTGGGTCTGATGATTGAACAGGTGGGCAACCGCCACCCAGACGGGATGCGCGCGCACCTCGCCGCTTGAATTACTGTAACGCATGGTCTGCGCGAGCATGGCATCGCTCAGCTCCTCCGCCCAGTCCGTAATCACCCGGTCCGTGGCCTGGCGTTCAAGAGACAGTTCGTCGAAGTCGGCACAGATTTCCTGCGACAGTGACGAAAACTCGTGGACCAGATCCGCGTCGGCCAGCGAGGTCATGTCGGGAAACGCTTTCGCAAACCGGCCAAGCCAGATCCTGTCGGCCAGCAGGATGTGGTTCAGGGTGCCGTAGATCGAGCCGAAGAACGCGCCCATATCCCGCCTGCGCTCGTCCTCTCCCAGTTCCGCCACCTTTCTGTACAGAACACGATTGAACTCATGGTTGTACCTGGCGAAACCACGCATTTGCTCTTGGTGTGCGCCCATCGAGTCTCCTTCGGACACGGTCATGATTTGGCCAGCGGTCTTTCCAGGATCATTCTGGCTTCTAGCGGCAGCAAAAATGGGCGGCGGGTCAAACGTCCGCTGCAACGATTCGTTGGGCACCAGCGCACCCACACCCGACTCATGGATCCCCACGTTCAAGCAACCGCACCATTTCCTCTGCCACCAACGCCGCCGAAGGCAGGAACATACTTGAAACAACGCGTTGATCGACAACGACAGCATGCTTGTCGGCCAACGTTTCCTTGTTTTCAACCTGCGCCCCATTCCTGCGAAGTTGATCCTCGACAAGAAAGGGCAACAAGCTCCCTTGCTTCGCCCAGGGCTTGGATCGTTCGGTCGAATTCGGGAATCCGGCGACGCGCTTGCCATTGACCAGATACTCTCCGTTTCTCAGCCTGGCGTTGGCGAAACCGCCCGGACCATGCCCGCAGCCGCCCACAACGCCACCTTGCTCGTAAATCTCCCCAATGAGACTCATCAACGCTGGGTTCGGGGAAACGTCGAACAATGTGCCGTAGCCACCACCAACATATACCGCCGCATACTGGGCCGTATCGACTTGGCCGGGCTTTAGCGTGCTTCCGGCCTTCCCGAGGAAGTTCTCGTACTTTATGGCATAACTACTGATACCCAGGGGGTCCATCATGAACTCAACTGGACCACCTTGAGGTGAGACGAAATCAATCTCGTAACCATGCATCACAAAGATGTGGAAAGGCGGCGCATATTCCCAGAGGTTGTTACGGGCATCGTGCTGCTCGGGATCGCCCATATCGAGCACATTCGATGCTACGAATAAGACCTTACTCTTCTCCGAAGCGAATGTGGTAGCCGGGCAAGCCAATGCTGCAATCAGGCAGCAAGCAATCGACAAAGCATAGGCTTTCTTCGCAAGAAGCTTCACGTTCAACGGATTCCTTTCTCTGGTGCCCAATACATTTATCCAAGCGGCGCGGCGCTAGCCGCGTCCGGTGGACGCCCGAAGGGCCGAGCGTACTTGAGCGACTTGTTAGGTGCTAGAGCTTTGCACCTTGGCTAGTGTACTTCGGCGAACAAGCCCCGCTAGTGCTCCTAGCAGCATAGCGATACCTCCAAGCATAATGAACGATATAACGACGCCCAAGGCCGCGGCAAACTCGCCAGCAAGCAGAAAGAATATTCCGGATACAAGGAGGTGGTCAATCGCGAAAACCAGAACACCGGCAATTGCAGAGGGCAGTAAGCCACCGTCCTCGGGGTCTAGCGCTAGTGCGCCGGCCCAGAAAATCGCCGCTAGCCGTATCCCGTTGAAAACAACCATCGAACTAGCATCAGATATATGCGGCCCAAGGAAGGACCAGGTAATTCCGTTTAGTAGAGCGAGAAAGAGCGGAATTTTTGCTTGAGAGAACAGCTTCACTTCTTTCCGCCCTTTTGCATCTAACGTTTCAGCTAAACGGCGCGCGTAATCACGTCCGAGTGGAGGCGAAGCCGGAGCGGTTTAAGCGTTTTGTTAGATGAATCTTAATACCCTTTATAAGTGTGATGCAGCTTGCCGTTGACGAAGATGTTGAATTCCTGCGGCCTGAACCCAGCGAAAAAGAAGGGTCTTTTGTGTATTATCGCAATGTTATATTTTTCTTCATGTCCAACCACAAAACGGTATGTTTTTTCAAAGTCGAAATTGAAATGCGTGGCTAAATTCGCAGGGCATCGGATATTGTGCCTTTCCCCATTAAATTCGTATGTAAACTTTCCAGTAAACCAGTTTCGTTGGATGCGGAGTTTTGCTCCGTGTTTATCTCCCAACTCCAAATCTATTTTCATATCAGCCGATGCTCAATGTGCGTTTTCATCTAACGTCTGAGCTAAGGGGCGCGGCTTTAGCCGCATTCGGTGGAGGTCCGAAGGGCCGGAATGCACTTGAGCGACTTGTCATACGTGTCACTGCACGGCCTTATGCCGGAGATCAAACCGAATTTGTAGGGGCTGGCCTTCCTTCCAGGCTCCAACGTGGATGTGGGGATGCCGGCTATAGCCGTTGTTTCCAACCCGCGCCACGACCTGCCCGGCCTGGACGCTTTCTCCTGCTGCAACTTCCACCTCGCGTACGTGGGCAATCACGAAATTTACGCCGTCTGCGCGCCTAAGCTGCACTGATGAGGCTCTCCCAGGTGTCATTTTGCCCGGTGTGTTTGTGACTTCGTTAACATGAACATTGGAAATCATACAGTTGCAAGGGGATAGAACGCTTTCCCGCCAGCCATACCAATCTTCATTTCTGGTTCCGTCGCCCACGTGACTCCTCAGCCAGTAGCGGTCAGTTTCCTCAGGAAATTCCTGGACAACGCAGTCAGAACCAAGAGCGTCTCCCGGCCCGAGATCAAGGTGAGCGGAATGCTCAGAACAGGTGTAATAGGTTGCGAACGGAGGGTGCGCCACAACCGCAACAATCTCGGAATCTGTAAGGGCGATGGCGGGCAAGGTAAATAAGGCCAAAAGGAGCCAACTACTCAATGATTTCCTCACGTATAACGTCTGAGCTAAGCGGCGCGGCTTTAGCCGCGTCCGGTGGAGGCCCGGAGGGCCGGAACGCACTTGAGCGATTTGTTAGCTGTGGAAGGGATGTTCCCCGCCAGAGCGCCCAATTCGGCGAGCGAAGCCCGCCCCGGCCCTCGACTGGCGCAAGGCCAGAAGCGGCAGAAGCCTTTCGCGCCGCGGGCGGCAAACATGTGGCCCGCCGGGCTGCTTACCGAAAACTGGCAACGCTGATCCAGGATACCGACTCCCCTCCGAGAACCTGCCGAGGCGCCCGTGGCACGGCGGGAGCTACCAACTGCCCCGCTGCGGCCGTTCTCCGCTGACGTTCTAAGAACACTCATTCCAACAGCTAACTAGCAACTAGGTGGAAAAAAGGTGGTATAGCGACTAAACCGGCAAAAACGCCGTTTAGTCTGCAGGGGAATTGGACGGGCTCGGGTAACCGCCTGATTCTTCTGGCGTTTGAGCTTCTACGGGTGATTTCTATACTGCAATTTCGCCACATAGCACGCGTCGCTTGCCCTATCCCTCGCCCGATACTGCCCATTCAGTCCGGCCGATTCAAGCCCTGCAGCATCGGCGGGCCGTACTCCAGGTTGGTTGCGGTGGCGCGGTCTGGAGATCGCTCCCACTGACGGCACCGGCCCGATCAGTCTCGGCAGCCGTAGGCCGCCGAGTAAGGGCGATTGAAGCACTTCAGGAATCCGTCGACGACTTCAAGATTCGGGGGCCAACTGATGTCCAATTCGTTTCCGGCCTGGTCCACGGGCCGGAAATCCTCTTGCGCTTCGAGGCCTGCTAGCGCATCGCGGCTGCGCTCGAGCGCCTCCCGATCCCGCTTCAGGAATGCGATGGTGGCCTCGACGTAGTGATTCCAACCGAAGCTGTCTCGCTCGGGACTCTTTCTGGTTTGCTCGAACAGGGCAATTGCACGTTCCGTCTGACCCAATCCCGCACGCACCTGGGCTTCGTGGAATATCAGCGTGATGTCGCGTTCATCCCTGCGGCTTCTGTATTCCTCGATGAGATCCGCGGCGGCTTCCCGGCAGTTCGGCATCGCAGCGATTCGACGCCATCCGCCGTCCAGATCCTGGTCGAACGAAGAAAAATCGAGGGAAAGCAAGCGTTCTCTATCCTCAATGCAGCTGGCCGCACCCGAACCAGTCGCAAGACATGCCAGCAGAGCAAATAGCAGAAACGTTGTCAGAGAGTGCATGGGAAGCTTCCTTGAGAACTAACCTCAGTATTCCAGATGCAGAATGTCTGTGAAACGGCGGGACCCATTGAACCGAGTGTCAATGATCTTGCCGCGAGATAGATGCTTGATCGTTGCCGTCCCGGACAACAATCGTGATCGGCCTTCCCTCGGCCTCCTGGCCAGGACGGCACCAGATTCTGGAGCTCGAGTGCAACACGAACCTTCCGGGCTGCTCGAATACAACGCTGCGTGAGTGATCCGATCGAGGCGTCTTGTTGAAACGAACTCCGGCGGACGGCGTGGCTTCCCAGCGGAGGTTGTCGGCAACCTCTTCCTCATGACTTTCCGGCGGATGTTTCAGCCAGCACTGCCCGCTGTCCAGCTCGCTCCTTTCGACAAGCCTCCATTCACCCCTGTTCCAACGCTCCGCATGGAGCACGACAGGCTCACCTACCGAGACCTCCAGGCCGGACGCACGAACGGCCAGTTCGACTTGCGGCTCGGATTCGGGCACATAGACTTCGCGCGGCGCCTGATCGCAAGCCGAAAGCCCCAGTAAAGCAACCAGAACGATAGCCCGCTTTGGCGCCACACCCATCGATGGCCAACCACTCGGCCGTAGCGAGCGCGAAGGCCGCCAGGAACTCCATATCAAGTGACCCATGCAAGGAACGCCAGAATCATGAGCCCTACCGCGCCCAGCAGATGGACTCTGTACATATTCGGATTCTTGTCGCGGTGATAGACGTCGTATCGGCCGATTGCGTAACCCGTTCTGAATACGGCAAATGCGTAGTAACCCGCCAATGGTATGGAAACAGGGAAGACCCAGGAAAACACCCCTTCGATGAGGAAATTCAGCGCTCCCAATGCAAGGATCACGAACACGAACAACGACTGAGCGAACTTGACGGGCTCGGCCTCCTCCGGAATCTCCTGTACAGAAAACAATGCTGGTCTCCTTGCCATTCTTCTTGTTTGGCGCCTTCTTGCAGGCTCACGATCGCCAACCGGTCCAGAGGTTGGTCCGCCGTGCCAGTTGCAACGCTTTGAAGTCCCCCCGAGAGGCGTTGCGCAGTAGAGGGGCAGATACTGCCCGCTCCGCAAGTCCGATTCAAGGCATCGAGGTATGCGAGCCTGCAGGCGGCCGCCGCAGCGTCTATCCTTCCCCGCATGCTGATCGCTTTCAACAAACCCTTCGGCGTGCTCTGCCAATTTACGGGCGAGGGGCCGACGCTCGCGAATTATGTGGACGTGCCCAGCGTGTACCCGGCCGGGCGGCTGGACAAGGACTCCGAAGGACTGCTGCTTCTGACCGACGACGGCAAGCTGCAGGCGCGGATTGCCTCGCCGAAGTTCAAGTTACCGAAGACCTACCGCGTGCTGGTGGAGCGAGAGCCTTCCGAGCAAGCGCTGGAGCAGTTGCGCCGGGGCGTCGAGCTGAAGGACGGCTGGACGCGGCCCGCGGAGGTTCGGCGGATCGAAGAACCCGAGGGTCTTTGGCCGCGGGATCCGCCGGTGCGGTATCGCAAGAACGTGGTGGACGTGTGGCTGGAGATCGTGTTGCGCGAGGGGCGGAACCGGCAGGTGCGGCGGATGACGGCGGCGGTTGGTCACCCTACCCTTCGACTGATTCGGTGGTCGATTGGGGAGTGGTCGGTCGAGGGGTTGGCGCCCGGGGAGTGGCGACGTATTGGGTGACAGGGGCCGTGCCGGGTCTAGCCCGTAGATAGGAGGTCCCGGACAAGTGCGTTGCGCTTTCCGGGACGACGGCTTTTTTGCTTGCGGTCTCCTCTGACGCGCCCTGCCGCTGGCGCCGGCGGGGTGGCCGCCGGCGCCATGGCAAGACTTCAGTTGCTCTCGAAACGATCCTGGAAGAGCGGCTCGAGGGCGATGGAGAGCTGGATGACCAGGCTGTCGTGGTCGGTCATGCCCAGGTCTTCCTCGCCCGTGGGCGGGGTTTCCTCGTAGCTCTCGGGTGCGTCGGCGTTGCCGCGCGTGTAGGCGGCAGAGACCAGGTACGGGCGCGCGGACTGGCTGAGCAGGGCATGGTCGAGCGCCTGCGCCTGGCCCTGGAACACGAAGCTGTAGCGCTCGGCCTGCGGCAGGGTCTCGGTGACGATCTGCATCGCCGGCGAGGTGATGGGCGCTTCCCAGAACTCGTTGTCGGCATCGACGGCCGTGCCGGCGACCTGGCCGACGACGTCGACGTAGCCGTCGGTGAATTCATAGGCGTTGAAGTCGCCGATCACCACGACGGGCACGTTCGGCTGGCCGGTCTGCAGGTCCTGCACCATCTGGGCGATGGACTGGGCCTGCTTGAGGCGCTTGGTCTTGATGCGCTCGGCCTCGCTGCCGTCGATGCCGCCCAGCGAGCGGTTGTGCACCACCAGCAGGTTGACGTCGAGGGTGTCGTCGCCGTCGGTAAAGCGCGCTTCGAGCAGCAGCGGCGGGCGGTCGTGCAGCAGCGAGCCGTCGTAGTCCAGGATTTCCGCCTCGCCCAGCTGGTCGACGCCGAGCACGGTTACGTCCGAACGCACCAGGTAGCCGACATCGATGCCGCCGACGTCGTTGCCCTCGATCAGCTCGGAGCTGTAGCTGAGCGTGGCGTCCAGGGTGGCGACCTCCGCGGCCAGGTCGTCGAGCACGCCCTGCTTTTCGACTTCCTGGAAGGCGATCACCGCCGGGGCGTTCATGGCATTGACGATGTGATCAGCAAAGCGGGCCAGCCGGGCTTCGTAAACGGCCGTGGACTCGACGGGCTCGTCGATGCCGGCGTCGTCGATGTCGTCGAACAGTCGCAGGACGTTGATCGAGCCGATGGCCACATCGCCGGCCTGCGGTGCCGGCACTGCGCCGGGCAGAGTAGGCTCGTCGAGGACGGTCAGGCTGGTCGGCCACAGTTCGTAGTCGCCGAAGCTGTAGCCGAGCACGCCTTCGGCCTGCACGCGGGTGCCGCCGAACAGCGCGGTTGCCGGCAGGCCCAGCGCGGCGGGGCTGATCTCGAAGACCTCCGGGTTGCCGTCCCAAACGGGCAGGCCGGGCAGGCCCGGCTCGAGGATGCCCGGCTCGCGGAAGGCGCGCTCGCTGCCGGCCTTGACCGATACCTCGGCCAGGGGCTCGTTGCCGAAGCCCTGGTTGCCGGAGCTGACCATGCCTTCGGGCAGGCTGATGCGCATGCCCTCATAGCACTCGAACTCGATGGCGCACGACGGCGCATTCGGGTCCGAAGACGGCACGTTGGCGTCGAAGACGACGGCCGTCGGCAGCGTCGCGCCGCCGGAGGAGACCGTCACGATCGGGTTGTTGCTGAACTCGGTGAAGTCGAAATACTCGACGATCTCGCCTTCCACGTTGACGACGTCGCCGACCGTCACGGTGGGCGCCGTGCCGGTGTAGACGTAGATGCCGTTGGAGGTATCGACGCTGGCGTCAGCCCGGGCATCGGGCGTCTGGATGAAGAAGCCTTCGGGACCGACGGCGGTGACCACGTTGCCTTCGGTGGTCACGACCTGGCCGACGAAGGGCGAGGCGGCACCGGCGCCCTGGATCTGCCAGATCTCGAGCACGCCCGGATCGGTCTGGAAGCTCCAGGAGAAGTCTTCGGCGGGCGAGTCGCCCTGGCCGTCGACGATCTCGGCGGCGACCACGGTGGCGTTGCAGGTCACGCCCGCGGGATAGTCCGCATCCGGAGTCAGCACCAGCTGGGTGACGTCGCTGTCCGGCAGGCCGCTGAAAGTCTGCGCGTTACCGCCACATTCCAGGGTTACCGCGCTGGCGGTGGCGTCGACTGCTTCGCTGAAGTCGATCAGGATGCCGCTGTTGACCGGCACGCCGGTCTGGCCGTCGGTCGGATCGGTGGCGGTCACGGTGGGCAGGTTGGTGTCCGGGCAGCCGTTGTCGACGCCCGGCGTGCCGTTTTCGGGGCTGAAGCTCAGCAGGTCCCAGGTACCGTCGCCGTCGGGGCAGCGGAAGATGCCGGCCGGCAGGAAACCGCCGTCCGGACCGACGACCGTGGCGCTGTAGAGCACCGGCGAATCGCCCGCGGTCACGGCCACGTCGTCTGCAATCGCCGTCCAGGGCGTCACGTCGAGCACGCCGTCGTCGTTGGTGTCGAGGTCGTCGGATACCGCCCCTGTGAAGCCGCTGACCAGCAGATAGGTGGTCGAGTCGTTGCTCAGCGTGTTGTCCGGGAACGACTGGTCGCCGGTAACGCCGTAGGTCGCGTCCGCTTCGGGCGAGGTGATCGCCCAGTAGCCGTCGGCGGGAATTGAGCCGGTCAGGTCGATGTGCACATTGACCACGCCCGGGTTGACGCTGCCGTTCGTGGTGCCCGCGAGCACGATCAGGTCCAGGCCGCTCAGGTCGGCACCGGCCGGGCCCGCCAGTTCGATGAACTCGGCGTCGGTTCCGGTATCGCTGATGCCGATTTCGTTGAGCTTCGGCGTCGGCACGCTCAGGGTCTGGCCGTTGTTGACCGCACCCGGCGTTTCGGCAGCAGGCGCCGACCAGGCGAAATCGCCGTAGCTGGAACCCGAGCCGCCGAGCTGCAGAGACTGCCCTACCGGCGTGCCCGAAGTCTCGCTGACGCCGATGTCGGTCGAGGTGGCGCCGCTCGCGGGCCCGTCGGCAGCGGTGAAGCTGCCTTCGTAGCTGAGGAACTGCACCAGGGCGCCGCCCTCGACCAGGGCGATGCCGTCGGGTCCGCCGTTCTGGATGCCGGAAATGGCCTTGTCGTAGATGGTGAAGCCCGAGACCGTCGTGGCGGTAAAGGTATCGAGCGAGTGCGTGCCGTAGCTCGTGCCGTTGCTGCCGTTGTAGAGCACCACTTCGATGCTGGCCGGCGCCGTGGCGACGGAATCGGCCACGACCACTTCGACGAACTCGCCGACGTCGCCACCGTCGTTGTCATAATGGAATTCGTTGATCCAGAGATCCTGCGCCCAGGCGGGCGCGGCGGCCGCAAGGGCCAGCAGGCACGCGGCGATGGCCGCGGTCGGAGATTGCTTCACGGGTCTTCTCCCTCTCGATGTGCGTACAACAAAGCGCAAGAGTCTAGCCCCGATTCATTGCGAAAGCATGACCCCTTCCTTTCGGCCGCTGTCACGGTGGCGTCCGGATCCCGGCGGCAACATGCCGGGCGGGTGCCCGCACAAGCCGGAAGCTAGTTTTCGTTCGAGCCGGCGGGCGCCTCTGCGCAGCGCTGTGCGGTGAGCTCGCGCAGGCGCTCGGCCAGTTCGCGAGCGGCCAGGCGGGTGCGCTCGAGAATCTCGTCGACGCGGTCGAAATGCAGCATGCGAATGTCGTCGAGGCCGGGCTTGATGTAGATATCGGCCGGGTGTTCGCGCAGGCGGGCTCGCAGTATCGACTGCTGCATGATCTCGAAGCTGCTGAACAACAGGTCGCTGATGTTCGGCTGCTCGCCGGAATCGGGGCGGCGCGAGCCGGTGACATCGATGGCAACGATCACGTCGTGGTCGGCGACCAGGTTGGTGGGCAGGGGGTTGGAGGCGCCGCCGTCGATGAGGAGGTCGTCGCCGGACTCGATGGGGGCAAAAACGCCCGGCACGGCCATGCTGGCGCGCAGCGCCGGAAGCAGTTCGCCGCTGTCGAACACGCGCGCCTCGCCGGACCAGAAGTCGGTGGCGACGATGCTCATCGGCAGTTCCAGGTCGTCGAAACTTTCGGCGTCCATGCGCTCGGCGGCAAATTCGACGAAGCGGTTGGAGTCGAGCAGGCTGCCGTTGCCCAGGTCGATCTCGATCAGGTCGCGCAGGCTGGGCGGGCCTTCGCCGCTGAACAGGCCGGCGAAGGGGTTCAACGCCGATTCTCCGAATTCGCGAAACAGCGCTTCGATCTCGTCGACGGACATGCCGGCGGCATACAGCGTGCCGATGATCGCGCCGATGCTGGTGCCGGCAATCTCCTTCGGACGGATGCCCTCCTCCTCGAACACACGCAGCATGGCGATGTGCGCCAGTCCGGCAGCACCCCCGGAGCCGAGCACCAGCGCGATGTCGGGGTCGCAGGCTTCGGCTTCGTCCTGCGCCACAGCCGGTTGGAAGGCCAGTGCGGCAGCCAGAACGATCGCGGACAACCATGATAGGCGCGTGTTTGTATTCACGCCTACTCGCCCTCGACGTCGTAGCGCTTAAACCAGGCCAGGATGTTGTCGATCTTGGCGATCAGGCGCGACGGGCGGCTGGCGATGCCGTGGGAGGTGCCGGGCAGGCGGACCATGACGGTCTCAACCCGGGCCAGTTTGAGCGCCTGGTAGTACTGCTCGGTTTCCGACATGGGCGTGCGGAAGTCTTCCTCGCCGGTGATCAGCAGCGTGGGCGTGCTGACGTTGCCGACCAGCGACAGGGGCGAGCGCTGCCAGTAGTGCTCGAAGTTCTCCCAGGGCAGGCCGGGGAACTGGCGCTCGATCTGGCTGGGGTAGTAGTCGCCGGTGAGCGTCTTGGAGATCCAGTTGATGACCGGCTTGGCCACGGCCGCGGCCCTGAAGCGATCCGTCAGCCCGATGGCGTAGGCCGCGGCGATGCCACCGGCCGACCCGCCCGTGACGAACAGGCGTTCGGGATCGATGAAGCCTTGCTCGATCATCGCGTCCACGCCCGACATGTGATCCCCGAAGTCCTCTTCCGAGGCGTACTTGTACTCGAGCAGCATGCCGAAATCGCGGCCGTATCCCGACGAGCCGCGGTGGTTGTCGTAGAAGACGACATAGCCCTCGGCGGCCATGCGCTGCATCTCGGCGGAGAAGTGCGGCCCGTAGGCCAGGTGCGGGCCGCCGTGGATTTCCAGGACCAGGGGATATTTCTTTTCGGGGTCGAAGTCCGGCGGGGTCAGGTACCAGCCCTGGATTTCCGTGCCGTCGACCGACGATTCGTAGACGATCTCGTGCACCTCGCCCATCTTGCGCTGGTCGAGCAGGTTGCGGTTGAGGTCGGTCAGGCGTCGGTGGTCGCCGCGGCGCGGCCGGACCCACACGTCGGCCGGCGTCTTCTCCGTGCCCAGGGTGTAGGCGACGGTACCGTCTTCGGCCACCGAGTAATCGCCGCTGCGATAGGGCCGCCCGACGGTCGTGCCGTTGATGCCGTCGACGACCGTGTCGATGTCGCCATCGAGATCGATGCGCCCGACCTTGCGCCAGCCGCGGTCGGTGTAGTGAAAGTACAGCGACCTGCCGTTCGCCGCCCAGGTGGGGCCCTCGATGGAGCGGTCCAGGTCTTCGCCGAGGATGCGCAGGTTGCCGCCGTCGGCGTCGATCAGGCCCAGCGCGTTGATGGTGTACTGCCGGCCCTGGTGGTCGTCGCGCTCGAAGGCGATGGTCTCGCCGTCGGGCGAGACGGC
>JAASTB010000287.1 GCA_021767625.1 Wenzhouxiangella sp. | reverse complement strand
GCGGTGGACTTCGACATCGAAGCCATCGAAGACAAGATCAAGCAGGCCATCCGTTCCTGGGAAGACGAACTGACCGAGATCCTGGTGCGTGAACACGGCGAGGAGCACGGGCTGGAACTGGCCCGGCGCTTCGGCCGGGCGTTTCCGGTCTCCTACGCCGACGACGTCTCACCGCACGTTGCCAGCTACGACGTGGTCAACGTCTCTCGCTTGCGTGATCTCGACGATCTGCGCATGAGCCTGTACAAGCCGCGGCGACGCGGCACCGGACTTCTGCGCTTCAAGATCTTCAAGCACAGCGACCCGATGCCGCTTTCCGACGTGCTGCCGATGCTCGAGAATCTGGGCATGCGCATCGTCTCGGAACGGCCTTACGAGCTGACGGTTTCGGACGGCCACCGCGTCTGGATCCAGGACTTCGACATGCGTCCGCCCAACGACGCCGAGATCAATCTCGACCGCGTGCGCGACAAGTTCCAGGACGCCTTCGAGCAGGTCTGGCGGCGGCGCTGCGAAAACGACGGGTTCAACAGGCTGGTCATGCTGGCCGGGCTGGACTGGCGCCAGGTCAACCTGCTTCGCGCCTGCTGCAAGTACCTGCTGCAGACGGGCATGCCGTTCTCCCAGAATTACATGGAACAGACCCTGGCCGCCTGGCCGCTCGTGGCGCGCCTGCTCGTGGAATATTTCGAGATGCGCTTCGATCCGGCCCGACGGGGCGAAGGTCGCAAGCAGCGCAGCAGCGCCCGCAAGATGCTCGAGGGCCAATGCCGTGAATTGCGCGAGACCTTCAACGACGACGTGCTCTGCGAGTACCTCGACGAGGTCTGCCAATCACGCGAATCCGAGCCCTCGGAGGACACGGAGTTCCTGCTGCGCAAGACCATCCTGCGCGCTCTCGATTCGGTGAGCTCCGCCGACCAGGACCGCATCCTGCGCGGCTTCTGCGACCTCATCCGCGCCATCCTGCGCACCAACGCCTTCCAGCGTGATCCGCGCGGCGAATACCACGATTACCTGAGCATCAAGCTCGACTCCGCGCGGGTGCCGGACCTGCCGCAGCCGCGCCCCTACCGCGAGATCTGGGTTTATTCGCCTCGGGTCGAGGGTGTCCACCTGCGCGGCGGGCAGGTGGCGCGCGGCGGCCTGCGCTGGTCGGACCGGCGCGAAGACTTCCGCACGGAGGTTCTGGGCCTCATGCGCGCCCAGAACGTCAAGAACACCATGATCGTGCCGGTCGGGGCCAAGGGCGGTTTCGTGGCCAAGCAGTTGCCGGAAGGCGACGATCGCGACGCGATGATGGCCGAGGTCGTGTACTGCTACCGAAGCTTCATCAACGGCATGCTCGACATCACCGACAACCTCGAGGGCGAGGACCTGGTGCCGCCCCGCGATGTCGTGCGCCACGACGACGACGACCCCTACCTGGTGGTCGCGGCCGACAAGGGCACGGCGACGTTCTCGGATATCGCCAACGCGATCTCCGCCGAGCACGGCTTCTGGCTCGGCGACGCATTCGCTTCCGGTGGTTCGAACGGGTACGACCACAAGAAGATGGGCATCACGGCCAAGGGCGCCTGGGAATCCGTCAAGCGGCACTTCCGGGAGCTCGGCCTGGATACGCAGAACGAAGACTTCACGGCCGTGGGCATCGGCGACATGGGCGGCGACGTGTTCGGCAACGGCATGCTGCTGTCGAAACACATTCGCCTCAAGGCCGCCTTCAACCACATGCACATCTTCCTCGACCCCGATCCCGACGCGGCCCGTAGTTTCGAAGAGCGCAAGCGCCTGTTCGAAACGCCGGGCACCACCTGGGCCGACTACGACGAAGCTTTGATCTCCAGCGGTGGCGGTGTGTTTTCCCGCCAGGCCAAGACGATCGAACTGTCCGGTGAAGTGCGCGAGTGGCTGGGCGTGGAAGAAAAATCCCTGGCCCCGCACGAGTTGATCAAGGCCCTGCTCAAGGCGCCCGCCGACCTGCTCTGGAACGGCGGCATCGGCACCTACGTCAAGGGCGAGGTCGAAGCCCACTCCGATGTTGGCGACCTGGCTAACAACCTGGTGCGCGTCAACGGTCGCGAGCTGGGCGCCCGCGTGGTGGGTGAGGGCGGCAACCTGGGCCTGACGCAGCGGGGACGCATCGAGTACGCGATGAAGGGAGGTCGTCTCAACACCGACTTCATCGACAACTCGGCCGGTGTCGACTGCTCCGACCACGAAGTCAACATCAAGATCCTGCTCAACGAGGCCGTCGAGCGCGACATGCTCAAGCTCGACGAGCGCAACGAGTTGCTCGCCGACATGAGCGACGAGGTCAGCGACCTGGTGCTGCGCTCCAACTACCTGCAGAACCAGGCCCTGAGCATGATGGAATCGATCACCAGCGATCGCCTCGGGGCCGAGGCGCATTTCATCGCCGTGCTCGAGCACCAGGGCGTGATCGATCGCGATCTGGAGCAGTTGCCCGACGACGAGGAGCTGCGTGAGCGTGTGGCGCGCGGCCAGGGCCTGACGCGACCGGAGCTTTCCCTGCTGCTTTCCTACAGCAAGATTACCGTCTACCAGGACCTGCTGGCTTCCGACGTCCCCGAGGACCCGTATCTTTCTGCGGAACTGAAGGACTATTTCCCCACGCCGCTTCGCGAACGTTTCAGCGATCTGATGCCCGAGCATCGTCTGTGGCGCGAGATCATCGCGACACGGGTGACCAACAGCATCGTCAACCGCATGGGCGCGCCGTTCGTGATGCGCATTCGCGAGGACACCGGCGCCAGCTCGGCCATGGTGGCGAAGGCCTATACCGTGGCGCGCGAGATATTCGCGGCCCGGGATTTCTGGCAGAAGATCGAGTCGCTCGACAACAAGGTTCCCTCGCGCGTCCAGCTCGAGGCCCAACTCGAAATGTGGAACCTGCTGCGCCAGGTCACCCGTCGCCTGATCACCTTGCCCGGCGGCTATGCCATCGACATCTCGAGCAAGGTCGAGCGCTTCGCCCCCGGCATCGAGCGCTATCGTGATGCGCTGCCCGACATGCTCCACGGCGAACTCAAGGAGGCGCTGGACCGGCGCAAGTCCGAGCTTGTGGAAGCCGGCTTCACCGATGAAATTGCCCGCGAAGTGGCCGGACTGCGTTTCGTCTTTTCGGCACTGGACATCGTCGACGAGGCGCGTATGCAGGAACGGGAGGTCGAGGACGTCGCCCGGATCTACTTCCGGCTGTTCGACCATCTCTGCCTCAAGTGGCTGCGAACCCAGATCGAGGAGCTGCCCGTCGAGCGCCAATGGCATGCCCATGCCCGCGGCCACCTGCGCGACGACCTGTACCGCTACCATCGCGAACTGACGCGCCGGATCATGACCGAGGCGGGAGATGAAACCGAGCCGGTCAAGGCCTGGATGCGCCGTCACCACGAGGCCGTCGATCGCATCAGCCTGATGCTCGAAGAGATGCGCAACACAGGGTCGCGCGATTACGCCGTCCTGCAGGTTGCCGTAAACGGCCTGGGCCAGCTGCTGCACGCAACCTCGGATTGATGCCGTGAAAATGGCCGTTCTCGCCAGTGCTCACCCCGGGTCGCAGGATGC
>JAASTB010000028.1 GCA_021767625.1 Wenzhouxiangella sp. | reverse complement strand
GATCGCAGCCCACTCGGACTTGTACTGATCACGCTGCTCACGCACCATCCGAATGGCTCGTTCCCGGACTTCCGGGCTGTAACTTCTCTTGTCGTTCATGGCTCCATCCTCTCAAATGATGGAGTCTCCGGTAAAACCGGGGCAGTTCACGGGTTGCTTTGGATCATCTGCCGGAAATGGCCCGGCTTCCTGAGGCTGCCGGTCGATCTATCGCCATTTGCCGTGCTCGGCAAGCTCCTGCTGCTGTGGCCACTTTCGGGACTTGTGCTGTTCGTCCTGTTCGGGCTGACTGGATACCTGGAAACCGCCTTGCTGTGGGGAAACGCCGCGGGCAATCCGCAGGCCGACTTGTATGTCGTGCTCGCTGCGGCGTGGAACGCCCTGTGGTGGGCGTTCCTGCCAGCGGTGCTTCTAGCCAGGAGATGGGCTGACCCAAGGAGAGGACAATGAACGATTCCGACAACGAAAAAACCGGTACGCAGACCCCGCCGCCCGATCACGGCGACAAAGCGCCGTGGCTGCTCATTGCGCTGTTCCTCGTTGTGCAGGCAATCATCGTCTTCGGGGTTATCAACCCGTGGTATGACGCATGGCGCGATCCCCTCACCGCCTTCCTTGTCATCGAGGTGATCTTTCTGATCGCGGTCTTCTTTCCGCTATTTGCCTATCACTTTTTCAAGGCAAAAAAGGGCTTGAAGGGGAGCCTGCGAGCGTCTCTGGATAGCTTCCTGGACTGGATGGGCTATTTTACACCCTGACACGCCGCGGGGATTTTGTCGGCGACCGAAAAGGCGATTCCAGCGGCGGGCGTGTGGCATCCGTTTTCTCAATGCCTGTGCTTGGTATAGGCCGTCGTGACCTTCTCGACCGGGGCATCCAGCATCTCTTGAAGTTGCCGGATAACGGCCTGTGCCCTGTCCGGGTAGTAAGTGCTCTCGACGAGGACTTTCATGTCCGAGCGGCCAATCACCCAGATGTAGAAAACGCCGGAGTGGTTCAGGAACTCCGCTTCTTTCTGCTCGGCCTCGCTCATCGCTTCGTCCGAGTCGACCCAGTCGCTTTCTCGGCTCTGTTCGAGGCGGATTTTCCGGATCTGGTCGAACGAGCCGCTGTCGGAGAATTCCGGAAACGGGATTCCCCAGCGCTCGGACCAGCGGCGCGAAACCGGGTCGAATACGACCCGCCGGCGACCGAGCAAGGCATACAGGCCGCCGATCGAAAACATCGAGCCCACCGCCCAGGGAACCCAGTCGTTCTCCTCGCCCGGATGGGCCGCTGCCAACCAGAACGCCCCGGCGCCAAACAGGAGGGCGAGAACTCCTCCCACATACGATCCCGGACCTTTTCGGCCAAAAACGATGGGGTTATCCGTCGGGGAACGGTTCACGGATGCTTGTCCCGGCGGGCGCGACGTGCCTGCTCCAAGCGTTTGCGCCGGAAAGGCAGGCCGATTGCCAGGCTCAGAACGAAACAGATCGCAGCCGAGAGCACGACCGCAACGGGAAGAAACGGATCGACGTAACCGAGATGTGCGTAGTTCAAACCCTGGAACGCCGCCACCGACAAGAACGCGGCTACCAGCGAAGCGACGAGATACTTTGCGATCAGGGCATGCGATGCGAGCGCCGCCACCACGGTAACGCCAAGCAGGAGCAGGATACCTTCGAGACCCTCACTCACTATTGTCACGTTCGATGAGGCGATTCCCGAAAGCCTGCTCAGCCCGCGTCCGTACCAGACCGTGATCGGTGGCCTGGTGCCGGTTCGATTGCGCGTAGCCTGAGCGGAGGGCCTCGGCCGCTCGGCGGTGCTCGGCGAGCTGTTCAATAGCGGCCATCCCCACCACCGCAAGGGCCGGATTCTGTGGCTGCGCAATCGAGGCGGACTCGACCCCAACCGCAATCCGGTCTCCCGGGAACGGGCGCAGTGGAATGCCGATCAACTCGACCCGCTGTGGGGCAGTATCAATCCGCATGTACGCTTTCTGGATGGGGTCATTGAGGTAGCATCCGGCGGCACCCCACCCGCGCATCTTCATCCAGGGCTGGCGGCAAGCGCTTCGGGCGCGATCCGGGGATCGCCTGGTTACCGAGGGTTTATGCGTCATCGGCAAAACTCCGCAGTGTTCCCGGTCCGGTTCGGCAAATTGTACCGCGCCTACTGTCGTCTGGCGCCCATTTTCATTCTGCGACAATGGCATGATTTCGCGGATGCGTCACACGGTGACGACGACCGCCAGGGTGAACGCTGACCCATACACACCGACACACGGAGCGAAAACCGATGCATCCTCCACACGGTACACACGGCCATGCAGGGCACATGCCGTCGAGCGGCCGCGGCATGGCCATTTCCGCCTGGCTGACGGGCGTCTATTTCGTCATCGAGATCGCGATCGGGCTGTGGACGGGCTCGATCGCGGTGATCTCCGACGCCTTCCATACCTTCTCGGCGGTCGGGGGCGTGCTGGTGGCGATCCTCGCCGCCCGGCTCGCCCGACGCCCCGCCGACGAGCAGCGCAGCTTCGGCTGGTACCGGGCCGAGCTCATCGGCGCGCTGGTCAACGGCGGCTTCCTGCTGGGCATGGCGCTGGTCGTGCTCGCCATGGGCGCGATTCGGCTGGCCGAGCCCATCGACCTGCCTCCGGGGCCCATGCTTCTGGCGGCGGCCGGCGGGCTGATCACCGAATTCATTTCGCTGAGTCTGATCTGGAAGCAGAGCCGCAGCGACCTGAACGTCAAGGGCGCCCTGTGGCACATCATCCAGACCTTCGTCGGCAGCCTGATCATCATCGTGACCGCCCTGGTCATCCACTTCACCGGCTTTGTGCTGATCGACCCGCTGCTGGGCATGGGCTTCGGGCTGGTGCTGCTGTGGGCGAGCTGGGGCATCCTGCGGGATGCCGCGCACCTGCTGATGGCGGGCACGCCCGCCGACGTGAGCCTGCCCGAGATTACGGCGGCGCTGGAGGCGCTCGGAGGAGTCGTAGATGTCCACCATGTCCACGCCTCGGCCCTGACCAGCGGCCGCTACGTCTTTTCCGGCCATTTGCGAGTCGACGACAGTGCCGACCCCCAGACGGTGCTGGCCACGGCCTATCGAATGCTCATGGAAGACTACGGCTTCTTCTTCGCCACCCTGCAGGTCGAAACCGCCTGCCTGGACGAATCCGGCGCCGAGGCGATCGACATCACCCGCACGCCGGACGAGCGCTCGACATGAAGACCCTGCTCCTGCTCGCGTTGATCACGGTCTCGGAGGCGACCATCGGCGTGTTCGTCAAGCTCACCGACGGGCGCATCCCGGTCCAGACATTGACCTTCTACGCGATGGCCTTCGCGGCCGCCTTTCTGTTTGTCGCCCGGGCCCTGGTCACTCGGCAATGGCCCCGGTTCCCGAAAGGCAACGTCAAGGACACGACCATCATCGGCGTGCTGATCGCGGCGCAGGGCGGTGTATTCAACTTCGCCATGTCGCTCGTGCCGATCGCCAACGCGGTGATCTTCTGGAGCGTGGCGCCGTTCTTCGTGTTCATCTTCTCGGCGCTGTTCCTGGGCGAGAAGGCGCGCCGGAGCTATATCCTCATCTTCGCCATCGCGCTGACAGGGATCGCGCTCGCCAATCCGCTCGGCGGCGGCCATATGCTGGGCAACCTGGTGGCTCTGGCCACCGGCGCGATCTACGCCGCGATGGTCACTTACATGCGCTACGAGGGTAAAACCGAGACCGGCAACGACATCGCCTGGTCGCTGCTGGTGGCGGCGCTGGTGCTCTCTCCCTTCCTGTGGATCGCCGGTCCCGGCCGAGTGGCGACCACCATCGCCTATCCGGCACTCGGCGTGACGCTGCCGGTGATGCTCTGGGCGGCGGGCCTGGGGGTGATCTCTACCGGCTTCGCCTACTTCGGTATTTCCATCGTATTGAAGTCGCTCAATGCCGATGTCTATGCGCTGGTCGACATCATCGTCTCGCCGGTGGTGGCCGCGACCTTGGGCTACCTGATCTTCGCCGAGGTACCGGGGCGAGGGATGATCCATGGGGGCGCATTACTGCTCGGCGCCGGCTTCTGGCTGACGCGGGAAATGTCCCGCGGCCGGGAAAGCCAAGCCGTACATCCTTGCCAATACGCCTGATTGCCAGGAATGTTACGCGAATCGACTGCTATTCACGTCGTTGGCTATAGCGGTGCCCGAAGACTGTCGACCGCTGGACCGACTCGATGGGGGACAGGGACCGCCACCTTAACCACGCGTTGCAAGCTGCCGTGATTGGGCATCAGGCCAAGCATTTGCCCGCCGGCGCTATGACCGGTGAGTCGGCAAGGCAGTTCTGGTCAAGATCACTATGCCGCCGGGATATCGCCGATTCACTGCGTCTGGCCACGAAGACAGTCAGCCGCATCATCACGCATCTTTGCCAGCGGGGCTGACCCGTTGCCGGGGGCGCCACATCGGCATCCGCGACATTGGCGGGCTGCGTGCAATCCGTTTGGCTGCTGTTCGTCAGGTTTCGAACGGTACCGGCGCCGCTTACGCCATGCCGCCGATGGTTCGCCGGAAGCGGGCCAGCGAGACCGTGAACAATACCCCGCCGATGGCGGCCAGCGCCAAGAGCTGCGGCCAGACGGCGGCGAGCCCCGCGCCGCGGTAGAGGATGGCCTGGGCGAGCATCACGAAATGGGTGTTGGGCGCGGCGAGCATGAGCGTCTGGACGGCCTCCGGCATGCTCTCGCGCGGCGTGCTGGCGCCCGAGAGCATTTGCAGCGGCAGCAGCACCAGCATGAGCAGCAAGGCGAACTGCGGCATGGAGCGGGCCAGCGTGGCCAGGAAAATGCCCATGGAGGTGGTGGCGAACAGATGCAGGGCCGCGCCGGCCAGGAACAGCGCGAGCGAGCCTTCGATCGGGACGGACAGCAGCCCCTGCACCACGAAGACGAGCGAGAAGGCGGATGCGGCGAGCACCACCAGACCCATGGACCAGACTTTGCTGCTCATGATCTCGAAGGGGGTGACCGGCATGACCAGCAGGTGCTCGACCGTGCCGTGCTCGCGCTCGCGGATCAGCGCCGCGCCGGTCAGCACGATGGAGAGCATGGTCACGTTGTTGATGACCTGCATGACGCTTCCGAACCAGGACTTGTTGAGCTGCGGGTTGAAGCGCACCCGCAGGGCGAGCTCGACCGGGGGCTCGGCCATCTCGCGGTAGCGCTGCGCAAAGCCACGCACCTCGTCGCTGACGATGGTCTGGATGTAGCCGCTTCCGGTGAAGGCCTGGGTCATGCGCGTGGCGTCCACGTTGAGCTGGATTGTCGGCCGGCGGCCGCGCAGGACGTCGCGCTGGAAGTCGGGCGGGATGTCGAGGGCGAAGGTATCGAGGCCGGCGTCCATGCGGGCTTCCATCTCGGCCTGGGTGATCAGCTTGGGCGAAAGGAAATACGGCGGGTAGAAGGCGTTGACGATGCGCCAGGACAGCGGCGAGCGGTCCTCGTTGACCACCGCGATCGGCGCCCGGTTGAGGGTCTCCGGCATGGCCGTCGCTGCCGTGTACACCGAAAGGGTAAAGGCGTAGACGATCAGCACCAGCATGATCGGGTCGCGGGCGAGGCTGCGCATCTCCTTGACGCCCAGATGCAGGACGTTCGCGGCGCGCACGGCTCAGGTCTCCTGCTTGCGCAGCAGCGCGGCGGCGAGCCCGATCAGGATGGGCACCGCCAGCGCCAGCGGCACGAAGGCGGCCTGCAGGTCGGAGAAATCCAGGGCCTTGGAGAAGGTGCCGCGGGCGATGGTCAGGAAATGCGTGGTCGGATAGAGCTCGCCGATCAGCCGGCCCGCTCCTTCCAGCGAGGACACCGGGTCGATCATTCCGGAGAAGCTAGCCGCCGGCAGGAGGGTGAGCACCGCCGTGCCGAACAGCGCCGCGATCTGGCTGCGCATGAAGCTGGAGATCAGCAGTCCCAGCGCGGTGGCGGCGCCGACATAGAGCAGGGCGCCGGCGGCCAGCGTCAGGAAGCTGCCCTCCAGCGGCACCCCGAAAACCGTCACCGCGAACAGCGTGAGCAGCAGGAAGCTAAGGAAAGACAGCGCCACATAAGGGAACTGCTTGCCGAGCAGGAATTCGAGCCGGGTGGTGGGCGTGACATAGAAGTTGGTGATCGAGCCGAGCTCCTTCTCCTGCACCACGCTGAGCGCCGCGAGCATGGCCGGGATCAGCATAAGCAGCAGCGGGATGACGGCCGGCACCATAGCAACCAGGCTCTCGAGGTCGGGGTTGTAGCGGAAGCGGGTTTCCAGGTTGACCAGCCCGTCCAGGGCACCGCCATGGCCGGCCTCCCGCGCCTGGGTCACGAGCCAGTGGGCGTGCATGCCCTGCACGTAGCCGCGGATCGTCTCCGCACGCTGGGGCATGGCGCCGTCGATCCAGGCGCCGATCTCCACCGGCCGGCGCCGGGCGAGATCGCGGGCAAAACCGGCCGGGATCTCGATCGCCAGGCCGAGCGTCCCACCGCGCATGCGCCGGTCGAGCTCGTCGTAGTCGCTGATCGGTGGCTGCTCGACGAAGTAGCGGGAGCCGGCGATGTTGAGCGCGTAGTCGCGGCTGACGGTGGTCTGGTCGCGGTCCAGGATCGCGAAGGTGAGATCCTCGACATCGAGGCTGATGCCGTAACCCATCACAAACATCAGCACGACGCTGCCGACCAGCGCCAGGGTCAGGCGGATCGGATCGCGGCGCAGCTCCATCGCTTCGCGCCGGGCGTAGCTCGCCATGCGGCGGGGATCGAAGAACCGGCGTCCGCCGCCGGACCCGCCTTCATGGCCGCTCGCGCCCCCGCCCACCTTGCCGGCGGTTACCGGGCTGTCCTCGGCGCCGTCCGGCGCGGCGGCGGCTCCGCCTTCGCCGGCGGCGTCCTCGAGATAATGGATGAAGGCCTCTTCCAGGCTCCCGACTCCCCGCTGCTGCACGATCACCGCCGGCGTGTCGGTGACCAACACCCGGCCGGCGTGCATGAGCGAGAGGCGGTCACAGCGCTCGGCCTCGTTCATGAAATGGGTGGAGATGAAGATGGTGACGCCGTCGCCGCGGGAGAGCTGCCCGAGGATGCGCCAGAAGGTGTCGCGAGCCACCGGGTCCACGCCGGAGGTGGGCTCGTCCAGGATCAGTATCTGCGGCTTGTGGATCATGGCGACCGCCAGCGACAGGCGCTGGCGCACGCCCAGCGGCAACTTCCCCGGCAGGGTGTCGAGTACCGCGCCGAGGTCGAAACGCACAGCCATCTCCTCGACCCGCTGCGGGATCCCGGCGGCGGGCACGTGGAACAGCCGGGCGTGCAGCGCCAGGTTCTGGCGCACGGTCAGCTCGGAGTAGAGCGAGAAGAACTGCGACATGTAGCCGACGCGGCGGCGAGTCGCCAGATCGTGCGGGTCCACCTCCTGCCCGAACAGCCAGGCGCGGCCTTCGCTGGGCGGCAGCAGGCCGGTGAGCATCTTCATCGTTGTCGTCTTGCCGCAGCCGTTGGACCCGACGAAGCCGAAGATCTCGCCGCGGCCGATGCGGAAGGAGACATGGTCGACGGCGGTGAAATCGCCGAAGCGCATGGTCAGATCCTGCGCCTCGATCACGGTTTTCCCATCGGCCTCGGCCGTGCGCGGCGGAATCTCCACCGGCCGATAGGCGCGGCGCTTCTCCTCCGGCAGCAGGGCGATGAAGGCCGCTTCCAGCGACTGCGTGCGCGTCTGCCGCATCAGTCCTTCGGGAGTGTCCGTGGCCAGCAGGCGTCCGCCGTCCATCGCCGCCAGCCAGTCGAAGCGCGCCGCCTCCTCCATGTAGGCGGTGGCCACCAGCACGCTCATGCCGGGCTGGGTGCGGCGGGTGCTGTCGATCAGGTCCCAGAACTGCCGCCGCGAGAGGGGATCGACGCCGGTGGTAGGCTCGTCGAGGATCAGCAGGTCCGGGTCGTGGATCAGCGCGCAGCACAGGCCGAGCTTCTGCTTCATGCCGCCGGAGAGCTTGCCGGCGGGACGGTCGATGAATGGCGCGAGCCCCGTGGCCCGGGTCAGCGCGGCGATGCGCCGCCTCCGCTCGTCGCCGTCGTGCCCGAACAGGCGGCCGAAGAACTCGAGGTTCTCGAACACCGAGAGCGTCGGATAGAGGTTGCGGCCCAGCCCCTGCGGCATGTAGGCGATGCGCGGACAGGCCACGCGGCGATAACGGGCGCTGCCCATGTCACCGCCCAGCACCTCGACCGTCCCCGCCTGGATCCTTCGGGCGCCGGCGACGAGCGCCAGCAGGCTCGACTTGCCGACCCCGTCCGGGCCGATCAGCCCTGCGAGGCACCCGACCGGAATGTCGAGATCGACGGCGTCAAGCGCGCACACCTTACCGTAGCGCAGGGACACCTCCCGCAGGCGCGCCACCGCGCCGTTGCCAGCCTCGCTCCCGGCACGCGGATCACGGCTCATTGCGGCAGCCGGACCTGCAGTTCAGGCGGCCACTCAACCTGCCGGTCGAGCCGCACATGAGCCATGCCCGGTAGACCGGTCTTGACCTGGTGGAGGTGTTTCCTGAGCAGGTCGGGGTCGATCCGCGTCTTGATGCGAAACATCAGCTTCTGCCGCTCCTCGGCCGTCTCGACCGTCTTGGGCGTGAACTGGGCGACGTCGGCGACGAAGGAGACCTTGGCCGGGATCACGTATTGCGGGGCGGCATCCAGCACCAGTCGCGCCTCGGCGCCCAGCGCCACCCGTCCCGCCTGTTCGGTCGGCAGGAAAAAAGTCATGTAGACATCGGTGAGATCCACCATGTTCAGCACCACGCCGCCCGGCGAGAGCACCTCGCCGGGGTGGGCGACGCGGTACTGGACGCGGCCGTCGCGCGGCGAGATCAGTACGCTGTCGTCGAGGTCGGCCTGGATGCGCTCGATGGTGGCCCGGGCGGCATCGACCGCCGCCTGCGCCGCGACGACGTTCGATCGGGCCTGGCCGATGGCCGCCTGCGCGGCGGCGGTCTGCGCCCTGGCGGCGGCGACCGCGGCCCGCGCCGCCTCGGCCGCGGCCCGGTCGTCATCGAGCTCCGCCTCGGAGACGGCGTTCTTGGTCACCAGTTCGCGAGTGCGGGCGAGCCGCTTCTGCGCCGCGTCGAGCTCCGCCTCTCTCTGGGCGATGAGCGCCCGGGCGGCCTCGGACTCGGCTTCACGCTGTGTGACCTGGCTGGTGGCGGTCTCGACCGCGATACGGGCGCGCGCGAGCACCGCCTCGGCTTCCCGGCGCTGCGCTTGCAGGACCGCCGTATCCATTCGCGCCAGCTCCTGCCCGGCACGGATGAAGTCACCCTCGTCGACCCCGATCGCCTCGACCCGGCCTGCGGTCCTGGCCGCGATATCGATCTCCACCGCCTCGATCCGGCCGTTGGCGCTGGCGATCCCCGCCGGTAGCGCCCGTGGCTCGAGAACCTGCCAGGCGACGACCGCCACGATGAACAGCAGCGTGACGACTGCGATCCACACCCACAAGGTCTTGAACGTTTCGCGCATCCCCTGTCCTCGCTCCCGGCCCTTGGCACCGTCCTGCGGCGATTTTCCCTGACCCTTCATCTGTTTCTCCATCCGGCGAGTCGCTTGCAAACAGTAGCACGCCAGTGATCCGGCCCGTCGACTCGGGCCATGCGGTCGTTGACCCACGTCAATCCGTCAACCGAAAGTGTCCCCTTCGGGAGTCGGGAAGTTCGCCCCGGATCGCCGGTTCTTCATCACGTGAACCGCCCCGGTTTCAGCTGACGCCGCCGTGTGACCATGAGATCGCCCGGCGCACGGTATCCAGCACTGCGTCTGCTCGCTCCATGGGCAGAAAATGGGTTGTTCCGGCCGGGACGTTCACCTCGGCGGAGGGCAGCAGGGCACGCAGGCGCCGGCGTGCCCCTGGCGAGAAGGTTGAAGCACATTCCGCGGCCAATGCGATGACCGGACAGCGCACGCGGCGAATGCCGGGCCAGGGGTTGTGTTCGGTATGGGCGAAGGTGGTGCTCTCCCACTCCGGTGTACAGGCCAGGCGAACATGGTCGCCACTGTCAACGAGTCCGTGCTCGACATAGGCTTCAAGCCATGCCTCGGGCCAGGTCCTGAAGCCGCCACGGCCACGGAAGTTCTCCAGAGCCGCGGCACGCGAATCGAATTTCCTGCGTCGCCGGGCCGCGCCGGCGGCCAGTGAGAACCGCTGCGACTGGCCAAGCAGCTTGGCCAGCCACAACTGCCAGCCCTGCCAGCGATCCATGATCACGGGCTCCGCCAGGATCAGGCCCAGCACCTTGTCCGGCCGACGGGCTGCGGCCATGATGCTGGTGGTGGCGCCGATGGAATGGCCGGCCAGCCAGACCGGCGCATCCAGGTGCTCCAGCCAGGCGGTGAGGTCCTGGTAGTACGTTTCCCAGCCGCGGAATGTCGCCATGTCCGCCGCCCCGGCGCTGGCCCCGTGGCCGCGCATGTCCCAGGCCAGCACATTGCAATCGCCCGCCAGTTCGTCGAGCAGCGGCCGGTACAGTCGGCCATGGAAACCCGTCGCATGCGCCCAGTGCAGGGTAGGGAGTCCCCCCGATTGCGGCCAGCGCCACAGTACGATGTCCCGGCCGTCGGAGGCCGTGAATCCGTCGCGCTCGATGACGCCGCGCGTCTCAGCAGGATTCGAGCAGGCCGAGGACATCTTTGCCGATGTTGTTGCGCAGCATTGCGTTATTGATGAGGGCGATCTCCATCAGCCGGGCCCGGGGCGTGATCCGACCCCGGCTGGCGATTCGATCAGCGCCACCCGTTCCACCTGACCGACGGCTCGCCCGGTCGTATGCCGATTCGGGTGCTGTATGCATTCTTGCTCTTGTCTTGCCGTGCCTGTTTACGCGTCAAGAGTGAACGGGTTGCGCCTGCCATCGTTGCGCACGCGCCCCGCCCGCGGCCAGGAGGGTGCTACCCAGCGCTCGGGATCCCTGCCCAGGCGCCGCGCCGGGCCGGGCGGGCGTCGGGACATGCGTCATCCCCGCTCTCGTGTTGGTCAAGCCCTGGACCGAAACAGCAACTGAACTCGTCCGCGGGCGATCGGCGCGCTGGCACCCTCCTGCCAGCAGGTCACCTGCACCAGACTGGCACGGCGGCCCTGGCGAACGATCTCGGCACCGGCGAACGTGGATTGCGCTCGTGCGGAGCGCAGGTAGTCGATGTCGCAGTCCAGGATGCGCGGGCGGCGACCCATGGTGTCCCGGCTTTGCGCGGCGACACGCGCGGTGATCTCGATCAGCCCCCCGAGCGCGCCGCCGTGCAGGGCGGGTAGGACGGGATTGCCGATCAGGGCTTCGCGGTACGGCAAATGAAGTGCCGTACCGGTCTGCTTCTGTCGGGTTTCGAGCCCGAGATGGCGCGCATACGGGATCCGTGCCAGCAGTCTCTGCCAGGCGGCATCGGTACCGGCGGCGTGCTCGGGCGGTCTCGACTGCCGGGAAGCGGGGGCCGTCACATGCGGCCGTCCCTCTTCGATGGCTACCCGCAAGCGTTGGCCCCGGGTATTGCGCATGAAGGTGGCCTTGCCTGTGGCCACCGGCTGCTCGTGACCTTCGGTGAGGACTTCACAGTGGACGAACGCGACATCGTCGGTGAGTTGGAGGCAGCGGGCGAGTGCCGACAAAGCACGGTCGCCGGCGGCTGGCCGCAGATAGTCCATGCGCAAATCCAGCGTCGCGATCGGTGCCAGATCCCCGGCCGCGGCGAGCACCGCCAGCCCGGCCGCCGAATCCGCCAGCGAATACAGCACGCTGGTGCAGATTTCCCCCGTGTCGTCGTCGGCGAGTAGCCACGGCTGTGGCGCCAGGCACATGCGGACCTGGTCGGCTTCTACTGAAATCACGCGCACACCCAGGTCCCGAGTGTGCGGCACTTGCTCGCCGAAATGTCGCGCCAACACCACGGGATCATCGCCCGGCAAACCGCTCGCCTCGGTCATCAGTGCTGCACCGTTCGCATGTCGTGTCAGGCCTCCACAGCCGTTCGACTATCGATCAAGGGTCGCTGCTGTCCCGTAAACAGCTCAAAAATCACGCCTGATTCACCCTGTTTGGTAACTGTTGAGTGATGGTCAGCGCTCAGCTGACCGGCCGGATGAGGCTGCGCGATCCGCTCGGCAATACTGTACCTCAAATAGTTGACAATCATGCGTAGTCGGGGAGCCATGAGCCTTCTTGACACCTTGCTCAAAACCAGAACGAAAGCATTAGTGAACCGAAATGATCAAGGTCGTCCTGCTCTTCGAACTCTTCGCTGCGCAAAAGATAGGTGTAGGTGAGCTGCCATCGATCCCAGGTCAGCGCCAATCCCGCCTGGAAGTCTGCAACCCACTCGCGGCGTTCCACGGAGTGACTGTCTTCGAACGTGTTGCCGTCGAGCAGCAGGTTGTGTGCCATGTATCGCCCTTCCAGTGCAGTGAACAGGTACCAGGTGAAGCCATGGTCGCGTCGAAAGGATGAGCGCCCGCTCTGAGCAGGTGCGACACTGGGAATGCCGAAGCTGCGATCGAGGCCTTTGCCTAGGCGAAGCCCCAAACCGCTTGATGCATAAGTGTAAAGATTTCCGAGCGCAAAACCGGCAGTTGGCCCGTATTCGATGTCCAGCTCGGCGAGATGCTCCTGCATGACCCAGGCGCGTTCGTAGGCAATGCCGATAATTGGTTCGTTGGCAAGCTGATTATGCCAGCCTTTCGGATCATCGGCGCCGATCCACTCATGATAATTCTTCTGGAGGGCTCCGGCCCCGGAGGCTGGTCCCACGATACCTGCGTCGAGATGTAAACTCTCTGCCAGCCGCCAGCCTTCATGCTGGCTGTGGTTGAATAGCGAGACGCCGCCGAACAGCAATCCAGCATAAGGACGATCGTCTTCAACGAGCGCTTCCGTTTCGATATCCTCTGGCGTATACATCTGTTGCCCGAAGCGATAAGTCACGCCGACCAGGTTGTTGGTCGACCAACCGGGGATCAATTCGCCTAGACGGCGCGTCCAGTGGTCATCAGCTGGTTCAAAAGCATAAGTCACATCAAAACCATTCGTGTAGTGACGATCACCGCCCGCAGAAAACAGGTCGTTTTCTATCTTGATCGAGAGCAAGTTGTCGCCAAATGCCGAGTTCGCTAGAGAGGCGAGCAATAGTCCACAGCAAAAGCGGCCCATTTTCCATTCGAGTTTTGCGTGCATGGTCTTCTGGTGTTTCATGTTGGCAGTGTATTTCAGATGAAGGTGATAATGTTCAAGTTTGTGAACCATCGCGACGTTACTAATGCTGCCATTAATCGTGCCAAATTCAGCTTGGGCCTCTGAAAAACTCTGTGCGAAGCGCGTTTATCGGAAAAGCCTCAAATGGCGTGGTGCGACGCAAGTGACAGTAGCCGTAGCTACGGCCGAGCGGTACAAGGCGCGAGACGCGACTTCTCCGTCAAAACCCTTCGCGCCCGTGCAGACTTATTCAGGGGCTCCCTGAGTGACTCAAACGAGAGTTGCTCAAACCGTACTACTCTGTATACACGTATCTCGATATTGCCCGCGCTCTTGACGAGCGGCGCGTACAGGTAGGTGAGTTGCTCGACGACTGACAGCGAGTTGGATATCACGCAACCAATTTATATTGTTGCAGTTCTTGTCCTGTCTTGTCGGCCTGTAATTGGATCTCTCCAGTGAACGTGCCTGTCCCTGACCTCGTTCTCTCAAGGTTGTGCCATGATTCTAGCGGCTATGCCGCAATAGGGGATGCCGAATGGGGATGCCGTGCCGGGCACGGCCGGGCAGGTGTCGGATTCCGTCGGTTGCTGTCGCGAACCGGGCACGATTTGGGCACAGAATGGGCACAAGATCGATCTGACGCGCCAGGGAGAGAGCTCCCAGTCGGCCGGGGAGGGCGTCAGAAGCTTGGCGTCTTGGGTTGTATCTGGCTGATATGAAACGAAAAACGCCGGCGTGAAGGCCGGCGTTCCTGCGGGATTCAGCTGGTCGGGGTGACTGGATTCGAACCAGCGACTCCTGCCTCCCGAAGACGAAATGCGGTAGCCCCCGGAGGCAGGAACGGGCGGAGGGCGAGGTTGCCGACCCCCCGTTGGCATAGGGCCGATGGTCTCCGCAGTAGCCAACAATTGGGT
>JAASTB010000286.1 GCA_021767625.1 Wenzhouxiangella sp. | reverse complement strand
GCAGGGCGTCGCGGTCGAGACCGGGCGGTGCGTCGTCGGCCAGGGCGGCCAGTTCCGGCGTGGTGGCCGACAGGGCGTCGATTCCGAGCGCTTCGACGAAGCCCTGGTTCCAGGCCAGCCAGCGCACCGGCCAGTCGTCCCGCTCACTCGCCAGGCAGTGCTCGAGCAGCTCGACGACCTCTTCGGCCAGCTTCCGCCATCCCCAGCCGACGCGGTACCACTCGAGCAGGGTGAATTCGGGCTGGTGGTTGCGGCCCGCTTCACCGCGGCGAAAGACCGGCCCGAGTTCGTAGAGGTCGCCGAAGCCGGCGGCCAGCAGGCGCTTGTGGCAATACTCCGGCGAGGTGCGCAGCCAGCCCGGTGGCGACTCGGTGGCGATGCTTTCGATGTGCACGTCGGTCACGCCGGAGGCCGTCAACAGCGGAGTCTGCACTTCGACCACGCCGCGCTCGGCGAAGAAACCGCGCACGCGAGCGAGCAGCTCGGCGCGCCGTTTCAACGCCCCTGCGGACGCGCTCGGCCGCCAGGCGTTCATCCCTGCGCCCGTCCGGCGTCGTCCATGGTCCCGATCTGCAGTTTCAGGTCGAGCTTGCCGAGCTTGCGTTGCTGGTATCCGAGACTGCGGGCGCTGAGCGGATGCGCTTCGAGCCAGCCCGGCGGCAGCCCCAGGGCAAGAGCGGACTTGCCGGGCGTCAGCGAGAAATCGGGCATCGCCCGGTCGCTTCGCGGACGGGCCAGCGTGACGGCGATGCGAAGCAGGGCGGCGAGCCGCTTGAGGGCCGGGCTCATCCGCTGCGGCACCCAGTCGAGAACTTCGGTGTCGACCTTGCCGCGCTGCAGGGCGATGAGTGCGGCCATGAAGCGTTGCTCCGGCCGCGTGAAGCCCGGCATGTCGGCGTTGGCGACCAGGTAGCCGCCGTGCTTGTGGTGATGGTGATGATTGACGGCTCGCCCCACCTCATGGAGCTGGACGGCCCAGAGCAGGAGGTCGCGGTGGTCCTCGCCCAGTCGCCAGCCGTCGGCCACCTGGTCGAAGGCGGCCAGGATCCAGTCGTGGACCCGGGCGATCTGCTCGGGGTCGCTTCCGAAGCGATCGGCCATGCCCGCCACGCTGCGGGCGCGGGGGTCGGCGTGATGGAGTCGCCCGATGAGGTCGTGCAGGAGTCCCTCCCGCAGCGCTGACTGCGACACCTCGAACTGCTCCAGATCGAGCGACCTCGCCAGCGCCTCGAGCACGGCCAGGCCGCCGACGATGACCGGCCGGCGCCGCGCTGAAAGCCCCGGCAGGTCGATGCGGTCGACGTGGCCGGCGGCGACGACCGATTCGCGCAGACGCTGGAGGTCGGCGCGGTAGAAGCGGCGCGCTCCTTCTTCTCCACCGGCCGCCATCGCCGCGATCGCGCGCATCGTCCCCGAGGAACCGATCACTCGTTGCCAGCCCAGCTTCCTGCAGGGGCCGACCAGTTCGACCAAGCGGTCCTCGACGGCTTCGACGGCGCGTTCGAAGCGCGCGGCGGTGATCTTGCCGCGGCCGAAATGCGCGCCGGTCACCGACACGCAGCCGGCCGGCACGGTTTCGGTCAGCTCGGGCTCGTCGCCGTGGCCGATGGCCAGCTCCGTGGAGCCGCCGCCGATGTCGATGATCAGGCTGCGCCCGTCGCCCACGGGCGTGCCCTGGTGCACGCCCAGGTAGACCAGGCGGGCTTCCTCGCTGCCGCTGATGACGTCGATGGGGCAGCCCAGCGCGGTTTCGGCCACGACCAGGAAAGCCGCCGGGTGAGCCAGGCGCCTGAAGCTCTGTGTTCCCACCGCCCGGACCTGTGCCTGCGGAATGCCGGCGATGCGCTGGCCGAAGCGCGACAGCGAGGCCAGGGCGCGTTCCCGGACTGCCGGATCGAGGCGGCCGGCGCGATCGATCCCCCCGGCGAGGCGAACCATGTCCTTGATGCGATCGACGATGCGCAGCTGGTGACCGTCGTGGTGGGCGACGACCATGTGGAAGCTGTTGCTGCCCAGGTCGATTGCGGCGTGGTGCGTGGGGGTGTCAGCCATCCGTCGCTTTCTGCATCAACAGTTCCTGCACGTGAAGGTGGGCGCCCTCGGATCGGACCAGCCGCCACTGTCCCTGACCGTCCAGTTCCCAGGCCTGCACGTCCTCGCGAAACACCAGGTCGATGCTGTCGTGCCGCACGCGCTCGGCCGCCTCGGAGTCGTCGATGGGGAAGCAGACCTCCACGCGCTGGAACAGATTGCGGCCCATCCAGTCGGCGCTCGAGGCCCAGGTCTCCGGGTCGCCGTCGTTGCCGAAATGATAAACCCTCGAGTGCTCGAGGAAACGGCCCAGTACCGAGCGCACCCGGATGTTCTCCGACAAGCCCTTTATGCCGGGTCGCAGGCAGCAGCTGCCGCGCACCACCAGGCGTATCGTCACGCCCGCCCGGGAGGCCGCGTAGAGCGCGCGGATGACGCCGGCCTCGGTCAGGCCGTTCATTTTGGCCATGATCAGGCCCGGCCTGCCGGCGCGGGCCAACTCGGTCTCGCGCTCGATGCGGTGGATGAGGAAATCGTGCAGGTCGAAGGGCGACTGCACCAGGCGTTTGAGCGGCTGGGCGCGACCGAATCCGGACAACAGCTGGAAGACCCGGTGGACATCCTGGGCGATGTCCGGATCGGCGCTGAGCATGCCCCAGTCCGTGTAGGCCTTGGCGGTGCCCTGGTGGTAGTTGCCCGTGCCCAGGTGGACGTAGCGGCGCAGGCGCCGCCCTTCGCGCCGCACGATCAGCATCATCTTCGCGTGCGCCTTGTGGCCGACCACCCCGTAGACCACCTGCACGCCGGCTTCCTGCATGCGCGTGGCCAGGCTGATGTTGGCTTCCTCGTCGAAGCGCGCCCGCAGTTCCACGACCACGGTGACGTCCTTGCCGTTGCGCGCTGCCTCGATGAGCAGGTCGGCCAGCATCGAGTCCACGCCGGTGCGGTAGAGGGTCTGCTTGATCGCCAGCACCTGGGGATCCCGGGCGGCCTGCCGGGCCAGGTCGAGCACCGGCTGGAAGCTGTCGTAGGGGTGATGCAGCACGTGGTCGCGTCGCCGGATGCTCGCGAACAGGTCGCTGCCGGGCCCCAGTGAACGCGGAATGTGCGGATTGAAGGGCGGGAACTTCAGGTCCGGACGGTCGGCCAGGTCGTAGACGGCGACCATCCGGTTGAGGTTGACCGGGCCGTTGCACTGGTAGACGTCGTCGAGTTCCACCCCGAACTTGCTCGCCAGCAGGTTGACGACGTGTTCCGGGCAGCCGGCCGCGACCTCCAGCCGCACGGCCTCGGCGAAACCGCGTTCCATGAGTTCGCCTTCCAGCGCCCGCGCCAGGTCCTCGACTTCTTCCTCGTCGACCAGCAGTTCGCTGTTTCGCGTCACCCGGAACTGGTAGCTGCCGAGCACTTCCATGCCCGGAAACAGCTCGTCGATGAACTCGTGGACGATCGAGGAAAGGAAGACGAAGTCGTCGGGTCCGGCCGAGTAGCTCTTCGGAATGCGGATGATGCGCGGCAGCGAGCGCGGCGCGCGGACCAGCGCCATCGCGCTGCTGCG
>JAASTB010000285.1 GCA_021767625.1 Wenzhouxiangella sp. | reverse complement strand
CTCATCAACGGAGAGCAATGGAATGCAACGACTGTCGAAGCGCCGATTGACGAGTGCGGCGGCCTTGCTGACGGCGGGGCTCGCAGCCTCGGCTTCGGCCCACAATCCGCTCGAACATCCCGACTGGTGCACCGAGAACGGCAGGTTGGTCGTCGTCGACGAATTCGCCTGGGACGGCGAAACGCTGGCGCGGATAGTCCGGAAGGAAAGGAAGGGCGGCGACAGCTGTTCATCTTCGCAGTCGGATGGCAGCGGGACTCGCACCTGCGGACAATTCGACGACGACTGGGGCATCGTGAACTCGCGGGCCGCCGGCCATTGCGACGGTTACGCCGTTCGCTTCGTGGGCGCCACGCACCCTGACCACGGTACGGTCATACACATCGCAGAGGGGCCGGAGGCCTTCAACGACGAAGAAAGGCACCACGATCGCTACAGCGCGCGAATGGGACTGCGCGCCATGTGCGTTCGCTGCGAACCGGTCGTGCTCGAGCCGCTCAGGCCGGGCGAACCGGTCGATCCGGTACGTTGACGGGGACGGGACGGGGCTGCGCCTTCAGGCCAGCCCCAGTCTCCGGGCGTTTCGCTTGACCTTTTCAATCCCGGCCTCGATGCGCCCGTCATCTTCGCCCGCACACTCTCCCAGCACGAAGTAAGCGGTGCGTAGCACTTCCCGCCAGCGCGGCTGCTTCGGCAATTGGGCCAGGCTCAGGTAACGGTCCATCGCCCGCGTCCGCAGCCGGCCCTCGTCGATCGTCACGCGCCAGATGCCGCTGCTTTCGGCCAGGTCGACCCGCGTCTTGCCGGTCGCACGCTCCCAGGTCTCCAGGCAGTCGGCCATCAACTCGACCAGGTCCTGCCTGAATTCCCCGCGAATGTCCTGCTGCACCGGCTGCAGCTGCTCGGAGAGCAACTGCAGGTCGCCGTCGATCGACGCCCAGCGCTGGTAGAGGTCGCCCTGGATGCCGCCTTGCTCGAGGGCGGCCTGAAGCACGCTCCCGAAGGACTGGATGCGGGAGAAGTGACGGTTGATGAGGGGAATCAGTTCTTCGGCCGCGTGCGGCTGCTGGTCGGGCGTGCGGATGTTGACGACCTGGAACTCCTCCTCGAGATTGAGGGGCTCGAGATCCAGTCGCAGTGGTGCGCCGCGGCCCGTTGTCACGGCGACGTCGCGGCGCTCGGCCTGGAGGCGCTGCCAGGTGCCTTCACCGAACAGCTGGTCGAGCGTGCTGTCTTCGGGCAGGGAGTCCAGCTCCAGCAGGCGGCAGGCCGCCTGGTTGGCGAAGACGATGCGGTCGTTGGCGTCCAGGCTGAGCAGGGCGTCCGCTCCCATGTCCAGCAGCTGCTGCAGCTGCTCGCGCGACGTTCGCAAGGCCCGGGCAGAGGCCTTGTAACCCTCGATCACCTGCTGCAGGCGCTCGCGGCGCTCGGCTTCACGACGGTTGCGGCGCCGGTGCAGCCCGACCGCCACCAGCAGGATCGACCCCATGCCGGTCGCGCCGGCCATGGCGATCAGGGCCGACCGGTTCCTCTGGTTGGCCAGTTCCAGATCCTGCATGCGATTGTCGGCCGCAAGCCGTTCGATCTCGCGCTGCTTCTCCGAAACCTCGAAAAGCACCCGGCTGCGGTTGAGCTCCCGGTCCCGTTCGCGCCGTACCCGGTCCAGGCTTTCGGTGTTGAAGCGCCGAAACCAGGCCAGTGCCGCCTCGAGGTTGCCGCTCTGCTCGTGAAGCTCGGCGACCTGCTCCAGGATCCGGAGGCGCCGGTCGCCCGGCCAGGCCGAGGCATTCTCCAGGGCGCTCTCGAGAAGTGCCAGTGCCGCATCGGTCCGGCCGGCTTCGGCCAGCCGGCCGGCCTCGATTGCGTACCAGCCCGGCGGCAGGTCGATATCGGCCAGGGTGGCGGTCGCGCGTGCGGTCTCGAGCCAGCGCTGCACTGCTTCGGGGCGTTCGCCTTGCGCGGCGATCGCGGCCAGTTGCGTTGCGGTGCGGACTTCGTCCGGCGGCCTGTCCATCGCCTTGAAGGTGGCGTGCGCTTCCCGGGCCGCCGCCATGGCTTCATCGCTGCGGCCTTGCTCCGCCAGCAGTCGCGCCAGGCTTTCCGTGCTGTGCGCCACGTGATGGATGGCGCCGGCCGCTCGATGATTTTCGAGGGCCTGCTGGTAGTAGCGCTCCGCTCGTTCGAGATCACCGAGGTCGGTCAGCAGGTCGGCAATGTTGTTGAGAGTGCTGCCGAGCTGCTCCTCTCCCAGGTTTCGCTTCATTTCCAGGCTGGTGGTATAGGCGTCCAGCGCTTCCTGGTGAGCGCCGATGTGCCGGTAGGCGTTGCCGAGATCGTTGTGGCTGCGCGCAATCAGGGCGGGATCATCGTGTTGCGAGGCCAGTGCCAGCGCGCCGCGAAAGAAAGTCAGGGCGCTCGAACTGTCTCGCCGGACGTGCGCGAGGATGCCCTGTTCACGGGCGAGGCGGTACTGGCTGAGCCACCGGGCTGCGAATTCCGGCTCTTGCTGGATTTCGGCATGCAGCCGTTCGGCCCGGTCGTAGCGGCCGGCTTCACGGGCCAGAATGGCCAGTTGGAAAAGGGCGGTGAGCGCGGCCGCATGATCGCTTCGCTGTCTTGCCCGCGCCAGCACGTCCCGGCACAGGGCGTGGGCGGATTCCGACTGCGCTTGCCGGGCGTCGACGCACTCGCCGGCCCCGGCGGCGACTCCGTAGCCGGAGGCCGCGGTCATCAGGACAAGAAGAATCGGGGCGAACAAGCTCGACACGGCGGGCTCGGAATGCTGGAGAGGAACGGGCGACCAGTATACGCAGGGAAGGGCGTCCGACCGCCTCCGATCCGACCGAAGGTCGCGGATCCTCGACGAATTCGGCTCTCAGGCCGGGCTGACCCGCCAGGCGCACTCCTGCAGTTCCGTCAGTCCGCGCTGGGCGAAGCCGGGATGATCGGCGAGCGCGTCCCGGCGCTCGATCAGCTCGAAGCGAAAGTCTGGACAGTCGCCCAGTTCGTCGGCGAGTACGGAAAAAGGCGGGCCGTCCATCGAGGCCTGGTCGTATTCGAAAGTCACCAGCAAGCCGCTGGCATCGGGGGCAAGCAGGCCGCGCAGGTGGGCGAGATAGCGACGCCGCATCTCCCGGGGCAGCGCAACGAGTGCCGCTCGATCGTAGAACAGCGGAAAGGGCGTTGAAGTGAAGTAGTCGAAGAAGTCGCCCTCGAAGATCTCGATGCTCTCGGCCCGCCAGCGTTGCAGCCGACCCGAGAGTGTGCGCGTCGGTGACTGCCTCCATTCCCGGTAGAACTCCTCGATTGCCTCGCCGCTGAGTTCCACGCCCACCACGCCGTGTCCACGACCGGCCAGCCAGCGCAGGTCGAGGCTCTTGCCGCACAGCGGCACCAGTACGCGACTCGCGTTGCCGGCGGATATGTCATCCCAGTGACGTTTCAGTGCCCAGTGAATGTCGGATCGATGAAATCCGATCTCGCGGCGATGCCAGCGCTCGTGCCAGAAGTGCTTGTCCATGACGGCGCGGAACTCCCTGTGGAGATAGCGATTTTCGTTGTTGAAGCCGGCGTGTGGGGCATCGCGCGTATT
>JAASTB010000027.1 GCA_021767625.1 Wenzhouxiangella sp. | reverse complement strand
TTCATGTTTCCTTTCGAGGGCATGCCAAAGCTGGCGCAGTGGATCGGCGAAGTGATCCCGCTCACGCACTTCGTGCGCCTGTCGCGCGGCATCCTGGTGCGAGGCGCCGACCTGGTCGACCTGCATACTGAAGTCTGGCCGCTACTGGCGTTCTTCGGCGTGTTCCTGGTGCTGGCGACGCTGCGGTTCAACAAGCGGCTGGATTGAAGGTTCTGGAGCCAACTCTGCGCGGGGGGCGGAAAGCCGATTCCTGCATCGGAAATCGTTCGATCCGTGCAAGCCCACCATCGCGATGGATCCTGGTTTAGGATGCTTGCAGTATCCCGGGAGGCATCGCTATGACCCAGGAAATCAAGCTGGTCGGCTTCTGGTCCGGACTGATCGCAGCGGCGGCAACCATCGCCTTCCTCTTCGTCCAGGCACTACAGCTGATGGGGGTCACGAAATTTCCCCTGGACGCCGTTCTCATCTACGCGACTTCGCTGTGCATCACCTTACCGTTCCTTCTGATGATGCTGGCGCTTCATCATCTCACCGAGCCCGCCAGGCGATTCTGGACCCATGCGGCCCTGGTGTTCAGCGTGATCTATGCAGTGTTCGTGATCGCCAACTACGTCGTGCAGCTGGCGACCGTCATTCCGGCCCAGGTGGCCGGCGATGCCTCGGCAATCCGGGTGCTGGAGCAGTATCCGCATTCGATGTTCTGGAACTACGATGCCGTCGGCTATATCGCCATGGGGTTGGCCGCGCTACTGGCGATGCCCGCCTTCGGAAACACCGGTCTCGAGCGCTGGACGCGAGTCGCGCTGCTCGTGCACTTTCTCACGACCCCGCTGATCAGTATCGTCTATTTCTATCCCGTCTACTCGCATACCCTGCTGGTGTTGGCCTACCCGTGGGGCATTACAGCGCCGCTGTTCATGATCCTCGTGGCTGTTTCGCTGCGCCGCCGCTGCTGACTCGGCTTGTCAGTCCGCATCGTCTTCGTGTTCGGGAGGCCGGGCGTGATCCTGAGAAGCTGGCCGGAGTCGATGTTCTCGATTGCCAGCATGATGCATACATGCTCCGCACCGCTTTAGCTCGAAGCCGTGCTCACTTGTTCGGAGGGCGACGGCAAGTTGATTTCGCTTCGACACAGAACGTCTCGTGACGCGAGTGCCAAGCTGATTACACCCATCCGGGTTACCTCACCGGGGGGGAGGTCTCAGGCAGGATGGCTCTTGGAGCGAGTCCGGATGTCCTGGATTTCGTCTGCTTCGATGCCGAGCGACTCCAGGAAATCCTGGTGGGCTTCCGGCGCCAGCCGCTCGAACTCGCGATGCCAGCGCTCCATGTCGTCGTCGTCGAGGCCGGTGGCACGGAGCAGGGCCGTCCAGTCCTGCTTGTTCATCACGCGCGCCTGACGGGCCGCCCCGCCGTCGGTCAGCAGTCGAAGGATGAGGTCCTGCTGCTGTCGCAGGTTCGCGATCTCGCTGTTGATCCGCCGGAGCCTGTCTTCGAGCATCTCGCCGACCGTGCCCGGTCGGGTCGAGAGCATTGCACCAATGGCTTCCAGCGGAATGCCGACATCCCGGTAGACCATGATCTTCTCGAGTCGGGCGAGGTCCTGGTCGGAATAGATGCGATAGCCAGCGGCCGTACGAGCGGTGGGAGAGAGAAGTCCGATGCGATCGTAGTAGAGCAGGGTGCTTCTTGAAAGCCCGAAACGACGGGCAAGGCGGCCGACTGTATGCATGGCTAACTCCCGGTGACTGCCGGAATGGGCTGCGACAGGAAATCGTTCATCAGCGTCTCCAGCTTGGCGATGACATTTGCGAAATCTTCTTCCCGCAGTGCTTCGACGTGCCGGTCGCCCGCTTCGGACAGGCTGGTGATGACCTGTGTCCATACCAGTATCGTCGAATTCCCGTCGATCGGTTCGAGGCGGATGTCGTACTGCATGGCACGAAGCGCATTGATGCGGACGAATGCGACATGGCGATCCGGCTCGTGCCGACTGATGACCCATGTATCGATCCCCCCGTCGACTTCGCGATCGGTCTGGAAAATGCAGCCGGGTTCGGCCAGGCCGGATTCGGTGTAGACAAGCCGGCAATCCCATTCGGGAATCCAGTCGTACTCGCGTACCGGACACAGCAGCGGAAAGACCACGTCTGCAGCAGCATCGATCTCCTGGCGACGCTCGAAGCGCCGGCGGCTACGATCGGTTTTCGGTTCCTGGTATCGCATGGTTCTGGGTCCTGTTCGATTCAGTGGAGCAGCCAGCCTAAAGCGTGAACCTTTAGTCAGGTCAAGCGACAGCTCGGGCTTCCGAGGACGCTTTTGCCGCCGACGTCGTCTAACGGGCCGTCCAGCGACACGGGTAGTCGAGTTCGAGGTCACAGGGGGGGGGTAGCGGCCAGGCGCAGGTCGACATGCCGCTTTGCCTGCAGGCCGATGGCGGAGAGGACAGCATCGTGATTGCACTGCCGCGCATCGTCGGGCCGGCAAAGAGCGTCTTTCGAGATCGTTTCTCGGCTTCGCCGTGAGGGGCTTCGAGTGCCTGGAAGTTCAGTAGCCCGTCCGGGGTTTTGGCAAGGACCTCCGAATCGGCTATCGTCTTGCAAAACATCGGAGGCCGCTTCTTGGTCGAATCCCATCGAGAATCCTGGTTTCGCCGCACGCTGGTCGAGCAGCCCGCCTTTCTGGTGTCGGCTCTCTATCTGCTTGCCTCGCTGATCGGACTGTTCTATTCCTGGGCCTTCCTGCGGCCGTTCGGGATCAACATGCTGCAATACGCAGAGGTCAGCGATTTTCTGCTGGCGTCGATCAAGGAACCGCTTACCTGGGGGCTGGCGCTGTGTGCCGTCGCGCTGGTGCAACTCGACAACATCATGAGCCAGCGTGTGGAGGCGCGACGGCCGAATCGTCTCATACGCTGGTACGGTTCGGTCCGCTATCGCCGGTTCAACTACATCGTGTCGATCTTCATTATCGCCGTCTTTCTTTTCCTGTATGCCGACATCAATGCCGAGAAGGTGCGTGCCGGAGAAGGGGAGTGGTTCGACGTGAAGCATGCCGACGACTCCGAGGCCGAGCCGCGCATGCTCCTGGGCACCACGGTGAATTTCATCTTCCTTTTCGATCACGAGTCCGGCCGGGTGTCCGTGCATCCCAATGAAAGCGTGTTGGGGCTGAGCCGATTGGTTCCTGGATCGCTCGGGGAGCCAACGCAGGCCGAAAGCGAGCCAGCGGCGGAAGCTGCCGAGGGAAAAGGGACGACAGCTTCCTCCTGATCGGGCGGGCTGCTCGGCGCCGGCCACCCCGGCATGCCACGGGGCTCCGAGAGAAAACTGCGCCCGCATGCGTTGTTGAAGGGTAGACCCGCGCGACGACCCATTCGGGTTGTCCATTCAACGGAGACGCCCATGAACGCATCCCCCCGCCTTCGTCTTTTGCTGTTATTGCTGTTCTCGCTGGCCATCCTTTCGGAGGCGCCGTCCGCTCTCGCCGGCCCCCTGGGCAACACGATCCGGGTGCCTCAGGACGAGCCCGATCTCCAGACGGCCATCAACCAGGTGCAGGGACTGACGGCGGCAACCGTCATCGTCGATGGATCGACCAGCCATGCCGGGCCGATCCTGATCACGGATTCGGTCAGCCTGGTTGCGGCTGCCGGAGCCTCGCCGCGCATTACCGATGGCGGGTTCCAGGCGGCGCTACGCATCGAGGTGCCCAGCGTTCTGTTTCGCCCCGAGGTGAGAGTGGCAATTTCGGGAATCGACCTGTTCGCGGAAAGCAATGGAACCGGCCCCGGGGCACCGCTGCTCGACATTGTTCACGGCACCGACCAGACTGCATTGAGGGTGGAGTTGACGGACCTGGATGTCGCGGCCGATTTCGGCTTCAGCCGGCCCTGTATCGGCGTGAGGGGCCAGCCGACGGCTTTGCGTGTCGACCTGTTTGCCGACGGAGTGGATTGCCTGGCTCTTGCTGACGACGGAGCCAACGTCACGGCTGTCGGTTTCGACGCGCCGCGTGGAGCCATGCTGTTGACCGGAGGCTCGACGGTCGATGTCGTCAGTCGCGATCTCGGCTCCACGGTGGGCGCGGTTTCCTTCACCAATGGCGGCAGCGGTGAGACCGTGCAGTTGGTGATCGAGGATACGGTATTGAGCACTCGTGGTGTGGCGACCGACTATTTCGGTGTGCTTGCGAGTCGCCTGGGCACAGCGGTTGACGTGGTCGACAGTCGCATCGTGTTCGAAGCCACCAACGGTACGGTTCCGCCGGCGCGCGGAGGCGGCGCCGAGCTTCTGGCCTCTCCCGTCCGGGTTTTTTCGGGTGCGTCCATGGACGTGGTCTCTTGCCGAATCCTGAACCGGAGCAGCCTGGCCAATGACATGTACCTGTTTGCCGGTGAAAGCCAAGGTGCCGGGGCGCCCACGGAATTCAGGTTGCGCAATAGCCTGATCGACGGCGGTCGCATCGAACTGCAGGTCGGCAATGCCGGCGGTGTCCCGACGGCCGTCGATGCCCTGCTCGTCAACAACACGGTCTACTCGCCCGGGCGCAGCGCGCTTTCGTTGAGAACGCAGGCGCCTTCGGTCGGAAACCTGACATTGAATGCTCACTCCAACCTTTGCATAGCGGCTTCCGGCCTCGAACTGAACGGCCTGGCCAGCGGCCTGCAGGGGCAATGGGATTACAACGGCTATGACGTCGAGTCGTCGGCGGCGATCGGACTGTCCACCGGTAGTCATGCCGTGGTAGCGGATGCATTCATTGCAAGCGCCGAAGCAGGCGAATTTGGACTGCGCCGCCAGTCGCCGCTGGTCGATGCCGGAGATACCGCGGCGGGCCAGCTTCACCTTCCGATCCGGGACCTGGCGGGTCATCCCCGTTTCGACGGTGAAATCGATATCGGCGCGTTCGAGCTGCGGCAGGGGCCGATCTTCGGCGATCGTTTCGAGTGAGGCTGGGTCGGACGAAAAGTCCGGGGCCGCCTGGGAGTGGGGGCGGCCCCGGTCGGGAAACACCCGGTCAGTGGTCCGACCAGGTTTCGTACTCCCGGAACTGGTAGCTTCCAATCGAGTCATCGGGCTTGGGTGTTTCGACTTCGATCGGATTCGCCCGTGCGTAAGGATCGTCCCGAATGCCGGTTACCTGCCAGGAGACTTCGACGTTGGGCTCGCTGGTCCGAATCGCGAAGCGATTGTCGCTGACCTTCTCGGCGACCATGGCTTGCGCAAAGCTTCCGACCACGGTCAGCTGGTAGCGGAAGTCCCGGTTGAGCGCTTCGAACCAGTCCGGCAGGGTTACTTCCGCGAAACCGTCGCTGTCGGTGGTCACGTTGCCGTTGTAGATGTTCATCATGTCGGGGCTCTCGACGAAGGAGTGCGACAGGAAGTGCGTTTTCGGCGACAGCGGATGGTCGATGCGAAACGAGCCGGCCGACTTCGACAGCGTGCCGTTGACCTGCACGTCGCCGTCGGCCAGCAGCGCCACGCCGGTCACGGGTGCCACGGCGTGAACGCCGATGCCGCCGGCCTGTGAGATGCCGAGTACGCCCGTGCCCCCGAAACTGGTCTCGCCGTGGACGCCGACGCCGTTGGACGATTGGGTCGTCCCCAGAACCCCGGTGTTGTTGCCCGAACTGCTGGTGGCGATGCCTTCGACGGCGGTGCCGTCGGCGTGATTGGCCGTGCCCCGGACCGCCGTGCTGCCGCTGCCGTTGGCTACCGCCGAGACCCCGACGCCGCCGGAAGTGGTGGCGTGAAAGCCGATGCCGTTGAAGCCGACGTTGGCCGCGAAGCCGGTGCCGCCGGCGCCATTGGTGACTCGCATGCCGGTCTGCGTGCTGCCGCCGATGAGTACATCGACCGTGGCCTGGGGTGTTTGGGTTCCGAGACCCAGCCGTCCGCCGCTGTCGAGCACCATGCGGTCGGTGGCATTGATGTTGAAGAACATCGAGTCGTTGCTGCCCAGTGCGATGTAGCCGATGCCGTTGCCTTCCCGCTCCAGGCGCAGGAAGGCCGGCGTGCCGCCGGTGGCGTGGGCGCGAATCGCGGCGTTGGCGCCCTTGGCGTCGATGAGGTAGTTGGGTGCCGTCTCTTCACCGATGCCGACTCGTCCCTCGAAGTAGTTGCGGCCGCCCTCGAAATAGCCGGCGTAGCCGAAGCTGCTGTCGTTGCGCGCGTAGAGCGCGCGGGGTGTTCCCGTCGTGGCCAGGGACTGGGCGAACACGGCGTGGCCGCCGGGACTGCGCACGATGCCGTGGACACCGCGCGTCGTACCTGAGGTGGCCCGGGCGATCCCCAGCACCCCGGTGCCGTCGGGGCTTTCCTCTGCGTGGCCCCATACGCCCGTCACGCCGCCCGAGCTTGCGTTCGATTCGCCCTTGATGGCAACGCCGCCGTTGGTCGTTCCCGGGTAGCGGGCGATCATGGCCTCGTTGTTGCCGGCATCGCCGTTGACATGTAAAGGCGCGGTCGGTGCCGGGGTGTTGATCCCGACCCAGCCGCCCTCGTAGATGATGTCGGTCTGGAAGCCCCGCACGACCGCCAACTCCCAGAACAGGGCGCCGGGCTCGACCGATCCGGCGACCAGCGCCCTGGGCGCCGATGTGACCGGCTGCCTGGGTGTGAGCGTGTCGAACTGCCCGGATCCGGCCGGGTTGGCGACTTCGATTTCCAGCCACAGGTCGTCGGCGAAGATCGACGGGGCCACGGGGATGTGCTGGGTGAAGTAACCGTCGTCGACGGAGACGCCATTGAACTGGTCGGACCACACCTCGGTACCGCCGCTCTGGGCATCGAAGAAGCGGAACACCAGGTCGACCTGTCCGGTAACCGGTGTGCCGCCGTCGTCGAGGCGACCCTGGTAGGTGATGTTGGGCAGGGCGCCAGCACCCTGTGTTTCCTGCGCCAGGACGGGTTGGGTCGCTGCGGCCGCCAGGGCGATAAGCAGGGCGAGAGCAAAGATCGTTGTCTTCATGGTCGGCCCCCTCACTGCTCGAAACGGTCGGTAAACAGGACGTCTGCGCGTCGGCCGGGCCAGAAGCCGCCGCCCAGGGACAGGCTGCCGTCGTCGGACGCAGCCGAGTCCCACTGGCCGATCGTGCCGTGCAACGCCAGGCCCGAGAGGGAGGTCGAGCGTTGCCCGCCGGCGTCGATGGTGTGCCAGGTGATGGACGGACTGCCTGCGCTCTGTGCGCCGCTCGGCCCGGAGGGAGCCAGGGCCAGCAAAGTGGCCGCTGTCACCGCGGTGATCGCCTGTTTGTTCTTCATGTCGGACTCCGCCTGTTGTTGAGGTTCGGGGAGTCGGACGCAGAGACCGGCGTAATCCTCTCGTTGGAGACCGCGATGATCGTTTGGGTTCAGTGCGTGGTTGTCAGCGTGAAAGGCGCCCAGTAGTACGGATGGCTGAAGTCGCGCTTCTGGCCCGGCCCGAACAGCCACCCCAACCAACCGGTTTCGGGGATGTCCCGGGCGAGCATGGCGCGCTGCGCATGGTTCAGGGCCTCGGCCGGTGTCCGACCGGCGGTTAGCTCACGGTAGAAGGCTTCGGTCAGGTACATGGTCGAGGCGTCGTCGATGGCCCAGAGCGAAGCCATCACCGATTCAGCGCCGGCGAATGCAAAGCCCTTGGCCAAGCCGAACAGGCCCTCACCTGCGAATGACGGTCCGAGCGCGGTTTCGCAGGCCGACAGCACCACGAGGCCGGCGTCGAGCCGCAGGTCGGCCATGATCTCCCACAGCTTCATGCGGCCATCGTTGTCTTCGTCGGCAGCCAGTGAAATGTAGCTGCTCAGCGGCTGGACGGGGTCGGCGACCGCATGACTGGCGAAGTGCAGGATTCGACTGCCTTGTGTCTGCCGGGCCCGGGTTTCGGTCGCCGCCGGCCCGAAATGTCGCCGGGCGCCGTCGCCGAACACGGCGGCCGCTCGCTCGACTTCTTCGCTTACGAATCGCAGCGGGCCGCGGTCGCTTCGCTGGCCGGGTCCGCCGTCGGCTTCGCCGGCGTAGGCGAAGCCCGCAAAGTCGGCGTACTCGGTGTCTTTCCGTTCGGGTCCGGAAGCGCCCGTTCGACCCCGTTTGAGCGTGTAGAGGTTCCGGATTCGATGGCGCTCGACCAGGTAGCGGCCGTCCGCATCGCGCAGCGCGGAAAACGGCAGCAGCAAGAGCGGCCCGTCCGCGCGGACCTGCAGGGATTCGGCGTCGGCGATTCGATCGGCTGCCGGTGCCAGCAGCGACTCGTACAGGCGTCCTGCCACTTCAGCCAGCGGGCCGGGGTCGGCTTCGGGCCGTTGAACCAGTATCCGGAAGCGCTCGATCAAGGAGGCAATCTCCGTTTCCGGAGGCAGGGCATGGGCGGTAATCCCGTCCGGACCGACGACCAGGAGATCGCTGCGCTTCTCGCCGAGGCTGAAGTAGAGGATCCGGCCTCGTTGGCCGGGTTCGAGATCTTTCGCCCGCAAGACAGGAGTCCCTTCGACAAGTTCGGCGAGGCCGGGATCGGCTTCTACGGCCGCCGCGATCCGAGCCTGTCGCTCTCGACGCAGCTCGGCCAGCCGTTGTCCCGGCGTCTTGGCAGTGTCATCGGTTTCAGACAACTTCCGGGCCTGTCGCCCAAGGTCCTGGAGGTCGGCCAGCAATCGCTGACCGGCCATGCTGCGGCGCAGGATGCCGCCGACGTCCAGTCGCTCGAGCAACGCACGGTTGCGGTAACTCTCCAGCAGGCGAATGGCTTCCAGGTACTCACCCTCGTCGATGAGTAGCTGTGAATAGCGTCGGTAGAGAGGTTCGTAGGCTGCCGAGAAACTGGCCATCGTCAGCGCGCTGCCGCCGAGCAGGTCGTACTGGATTTCCAGGGCGTCGACGGCCTCGCGCCAGCGGTTGCGCGCCGCGCCCGTGTCGCCCGACTCGTATTCGATGCGGCCCATCTGGAACAGTGTGGCCGCATGCTGGCCAGGTGCCTTCATCCGGCTCGTCAAGGCAAGCGCTTGTTCGAGCAGGGTCCGCGCCGGCTCGAGTTCGCCCCGGTCGATCAGAAGGCTGGCCAGCGCACGGCGGGGGAAGGCCGCGCCGGGGCTGTCGGGCGTGTGCGAGTCGATGATTTCGAGCGCCTCCCGGTAGAGCGCTTCGGCCCTTGTATCGTCTCCCTGTGCCTCGGTGACCTGGGCCAGGGCAAAGGTCGTGCGCGCCAGGTCCACCGAGCCGGGGATCTGCGAGCGCTGCAGCGACAGGGCCTCCGCCAGCGCTTCGCGCGCTTCGTCATAGCGTTCCAGCGACCGCAGGATCGAGCCGAGGTTGGCGAGCCGAATGGCGAGATTGACCGAGCCAGGTGCTTTCTCTCGCCCGGTCTCGATGACCGCACGGAGCATCCGCGCGGACTCTCGATAGTCCTTGCGCATTCCGTAGACCCAAGCCAGGTTGGTGCGGATGGTCGTGGGCCGCGTCGTGTCGCTCTCGTATTGCAGGGCGTAGTCCAGCGCCTCGCGCAGGTAGCGTTCGGCCACTTGGTAATCGCCCCGTTCGCCGTGGGCGATGGCGATATTGATCAGCGGGCTCGATATCTCGGATTCGGCTACGGGGAGTTGGCGCCTGACCGCCAGTTCCGTCTCGCTGGCTTTCAGGTAGGCGTCCGACTGGCCGGATTCGGCCAGGTAGAGGGCGCGGGCGCCAAGGGCATCGGCATAAACGTCCAGCGCTTCCGGATCGTCGGCGACCAGGTCGATGGCTATCTCCGCGTGCTCGCGGATTCTTTCGGTATCGCGTCGATAGAAGTGGCCGATGGCCAGTCGCCCGTGCAATGAGGCGCGACCCTCTCGATCACCCGGCTGGGCTGATTCCAGCCCTTCTTCCAGGAGTTCGATGGCCGCTTCGTGATCACCGGCCGCGATCAGCTCGTCGGCTTCGATGATGATGGCATCGATGCTCCGGTCGACCGGGCCAGCGACATCGCCCTCCTGGGCCCGTGCGTCGCTCACGGTCGTCGCAGCAAGCATGAGCATCGTGGCGATTGCCGCGATGGCTGGACGTGTGCACCCTTCAAGGTTCATCGGTTGTCCTCACTTCGAAGGCGAAGGGGCCGAGCACCGTGCCGGCGCCGACGACCTGCAGTTGCCAGTAGTAGCGACCCGGTGTGAGCGAATCACGCACCGCTTCGGGAATGACTGCGCGCCCGCTTGCGACCGGGTCGCTCTGCCACAACCTGTGGGCCTCCTCGTCGTAGATGACCAGCCGGTAGCTCTGATCGGCGCGGGCGGACCAGGTCATGGCGGTCGGCGGCCGGGCCAGCACCGCGCCGTCGGCGGGCGCGACGTCGGACGCCCCGGGCGCTGTCCGGAGTGTTGGCTCGTACTGCGAGTCGAGTGCCAGGTAGCCCGCCAGGCCGATCGCCAGCACCAGGCAGGCCGCTGCAGCCAGCGGCAGCCAGCCCCTTGTCCGATCCCGGCGCGGTGCCATCTGCCGGACCATGGTGTCGAGTTCGGGGAGTTCGCTGATCGATCTGAGTTCTTCGGAGCAGGCGCTGCAGCGCTCGACGTGCGCGAGCAAGCCTTCCGGTGCCGCCGGGGGATCCGCGATGAGCAGGGCCAGGGTGTCGGCATCGGGGCAATCGCCGCGGCCCTGCGCCGGGCGGGAGCCGATGCTCATCGCTTGGCGCCAACGAGTTGTCTGATCGGATTCAGTCATTTTCCTTCGGCCTTCATGAGGGCTTTCAACTCGGCCAGCCCCCGATAGAGCAGGTTGCGGCAGCGTGGCTCGGTCCAGCCGGTGAGCCGGGCCATTTCCAGGGTGCCGAATCCCTGCAGGTAAAGCCTCGCCACCCGTGCACGATCGGTCGGCAATTGCTGCAGGGCCGCTTCAAGTTGCTGGTAGTCCTGCTGCAGACCGGCGTGTTCCTCCGGCGTCGTCTCCGAAGGCAGGGATTCCGGGTCGTGGCCGGAGAATCCCCCTTCGGGCTGGCGTACGGTCGCGCGCCGCTGCGCGTCGATCAGCGTGCTCACGGCGGCACGCATCAGGTAGGACGCAGGATTGCTCAGTTCCTTCTCGCGCTCGAGCAGGTTCCAGAGTTTGATGCGCAGTTCCTGCAGGACGTCGTCGGGCTCCACGCCCGACCCCGGTCTACAGCGCGAGCGAAGGAAGGCTCGCAGCCGGCTCTCATACTGGTCGAACAGGGCATGAAAACGACGCTCGCGATCCAACGCTCGAAATCCAGGCAAGGGGTTGACTCAATACTACTGAGCCGTGGCGACGGGCTCAATGGCCGCGAGCGGGCGGCGGCGAGAGACTGGCGCGCGAGTCTGCGTCATGCAGGCTGGGTTCTTGTCCAGGAGGTCGACTCATGAAGTGGTGCTTTGCAGTGGCCGGGTTGTTCTGTCTCGGCTCGTACACACCGGAAGCCTTGTATGCCGGGCCGGTAGACCGGGTTTTTGCCGACGCTTTCGTGCTGCAATCCAGCGACTGTGCATCCGGACCGGCCGTGCCGGACGCGCTGGCCGGCGCCGTGGGTCCGGCTCCCGCCGGAGACTTTCAGGTGCTGGGCTGCTTCGAGATCGCCGACGATTCGGGCATCGCGCGCGAAGGCGCCGTTGCCAGCGGCGGGCTGCCGATGGCGCGATCCTGGCAGGTCGACGACGCCGTGCTCGACGAGCTGGTGATCGTCGGGCCGGGCGGCCAGAGGCTGGCCGCGCAGTTCGAGATCATCAGCCGCTGGGGCGGTCCGCTCAACGATGTCGCGCTGCCTGCAAGGTGGCTGGAAGTCGTCGTTCCGGCCGTAGTCGATCCGGGGCAGCGTGTGCAGTACGAACTGCGTCGCTACGGCCAGCCGGTGCCGGACCTGGCCGTGACGGACGATTACGCGGTGTCGATGGTCGCGGACGGCAATGCCTTTCTGCTCGACTCCGGCCTGGCCACCTGGCGCATCGACCCGACCAATCCGGCGCTGATCGACTGGATGGATGCCGACCCCGACGACAACGGCACGGGGCCGCGGCAGCGCGTGATCAGCCACGCGCCTGGCGCCGGGCCACGCCTGACCGTGAACCCGTCCTCGCCGGTGACCCTGTCGACGGCGCTGCCGGGCAGCGTGCTCGTCGACGAGTTCCGATTCGAGTCCCTCGGGCCGGTCCGCGCGCGTGCCGTGATGACCGGGCACTTCGCCGATCCGTCGGGCAGTACCTCGTGCACCACCGCAGGCGTGGCGCCCTATGAGTCTTTCGGTTTTACGCTGACCGCGACCTGGACCCGCGCATCCCGCGACGTGCTGATCGAGTGGATCGTGCGCAACGAGTGCTCGGATGCCTTCTTTCCGCCCTGGACCGACGAGTCGGTCGTATGGCTCGCCAGCGAATGGCGCGTTCCGCTGGCTTCGCCCGGCGATCGCTTCTATGCCGGTTCCGGCACGGTGCAGCAACTCGGCAGCGGGGTCGGTGAGGCCGTCGTCGAGCAGCGCAAGGGCGCGTTCGGCAGCGGCGCCTGGCAAAGGCGCGCCGAGGTTCGCGTCGACGGCCAGGTGGATGCGAGCGCGCTGGCCTTCGAGTCGCCGCTGGTGGGGGGCGAAGCCGGCGGCTTCATGACGACGCTGCAGATGCCCTGGATGCGCTATCGGGAACCCCAGTCCCTGGTCGCGCGGTCAGCCAACCTGGCCGCTCGTCCCGTATCGAGAAACCTGGTGGTCGGCGAGGGCAAGGGTCTGTGGTCGCGCATGCTGCTGCAGGTGCGCCCGGCCGGGGCCGACGCCCTGGCGCGAGCCGAGTCCATGCGTCAGTCCGGCCGTGCGGCCCTGGAGCGGCCACTGATGCCGCGTTGGCCCACCGATGAACTCAACGCCACGGAAATCGTGCCGGCGCTAGCCTTCGACACCGGCAGCGCCGTGGAGGAGGCTTATCGTCGCTATATGACGGTCAACCACGACAACACCGTTCGCGATGGGCCGAGCGGTCAGTGGTCGCGGTTCAAGACCTACGGCTCGCAGCTCTGGCCGGACACGCAGGCCGCCGACCTGTTCGCCTTTCCCGATCCGATGGTGACCGAGCCGGCGACCAATTCCGGCGCCATGAACTACTGGAATCCTTCCGGCGCGGAACTGCTGGAGTTCCTGCGAACCGGAGAGCCGCAGTGGATCTGGGATTTCGCCCAGCCGCAGGCCTGGCTGCAGCTGTTCACCGCGCGCATGAACATCGGCGCCAGGAACCACGGTGCGCGCAACGGCGTGGCGGTTACCTCCGGCGGCACGGGCGAAGGCCAGTGGCATCGTTCCGGCGGCGGATCGGACGACTACACCTACAACGCCGGAATGCACCTGCATTACGCCCTGCGCCCGACGCCGGCGATGCGCGAGCGTTTCCGCCACGGCGGACAGATGATCCTCGATCGCTACTCGGTACCCTGGAATCCGGCCGACCCGGGCAACACCAGCGATCCGAGCCAGCTCGCCACCCAGACCGACCGCGACCTGTTCTTCAACGCGGTGATGCCGGTTCGCGGCAACTTCCAGCACTTCGAACTGCTGGCCAATTGCGCCGAGTTCGTGCCGGGGTCGGTTGGTGAGGCCTGCGACCAGCGCCTGCACGAGATCCTGGCGGAGCTGGCCAACGACAACCTGCGCGCCGGGCTGATCTGCCAGGACGACGTGCCGGTCGACGATGTCTGCGACCTGCCCCAGACCTTCATGACCAACGCCATGATGCTGCATTTTCTGCTGCGCTACTACGGCAACTACGGCGACGTGCAGAACCTGGCGGGGGAAGGGACGCTCTCGCGCACCCTCGGTGAACTGATGGTCACGTTCTACGAGCAGGGCATGGATCAGCGCCCGGGCGGCGGGCCGGACGCGGCGGGCGACTGGGCCTATGCGCTCGGCTGTGGCTTGACCAACGGCGGCACACAGGTCGGTACCTGCACCCGTCGCGATACCGGCGACGGCCTCGCCATGTACGCGGCCAACAAGCCGCACACGGTGGCGTTGGGACTGATCGGCACCGGAATCGATCCGCAGGCGGGGTTGTGCTCGACCTCGCGCCGGCTGCTCGACGAGCTGTTCGCCGGGCTCGATCCGCTTGCCAACCCCTACGGACCGCTCGATGGATTCGCCGACGGTACCGGTGGCTGGTGGAAGGGCTCGAGCCAGGCCGCGCAGATGCTGGTGTATGCGGTGGCGGGATACGATCGGTGCGCCGACCCCTGAGGGATCGGCG
>JAASTB010000284.1 GCA_021767625.1 Wenzhouxiangella sp. | reverse complement strand
CCCGAGCCCCGGAACCCCGAACCCGGTTTTAACCTTTCCCAACCGACTTCTTGCTCCGGATCCAGCTCATCACCTCTTCCCACTGCTCCCAGTCCTGCCAGGCCAGGTAGGGCGGCAGATCGGAGACGCTCAGCCCCCGCTCGAAAGCGCGCACGTAGTTCATGGAATCGCGCAGCTGTCCGACGACGGGCACCCTGAAATCGTCCAGGAAGCCGGTCAGCTCGCGGAAGATGATGGTGTAGGGTTTGACGCGGTTGGCCACCAGCCCGACGCGCACCTCGTGTTTCTTGACCGGCTTGAGCTCGAGCAGGTGGTTGAGGAAGCGCCAGGCCGCGCGCATGTCGACCGGCGAGGGCAGCACGGGCACCAGGATGGTCTGTGAGCGGCGAACGATATTACCCAGCTCGTGGCCGGCCACGGCCGCCGGCGTGTCGAGCACCAGGGTATCGGCCTCGGGGGGCGCCCTCAGCTGGCCCTTGTGCGGCTCGGCCGGAATAATCTCGGGATACTCTTCGGGACGCTGTTCCAGCCAGTCGCTCGCCGACTGTTGTGGATCCATGTCGCCCAGGGCGACGGCGTGTCCCTCCCAGGCCAGGGCGGCGGCCAGTGACGTGGCGATGGTGGTCTTGCCGCATCCGCCCTTGGCGTTGACGATGGCGATCGTTCGCATCACGCAACCCTCCGTTGTGATTCGACCCGTCGGCGGTGTCCCCGTCAGGTCTCGCTGGGATCGGGCAGCCCGGAGTGGAGCAGCCAGCGATCCCGCGTTTCGTCGTAGCGCCACACCTCGCGGTGCTGGATCACGCGCTCGCGGGCGCTGTGGACATGATACAGGCGAATCTGGACGCGCCGCTCGACGCGCTGTTCGTCCGGGTCGCTGATCACCTGCCGCACCCGGTACTCGGTCACCCGGAACTGGCGCAGCCGCTCGAGCTCGATGCTGCGGATCGGATGTTCGGCCAGCCAGTCGGGGTGGATCATGTCGACCAATCCGTCGTATTCGCTCCAGCGCACCATTTCCTGCCACAGATCCATGGCCTGGTCGCGCTCGCGTTGCGCCTGACTGCCGCCGGCGCAAGCGGCCAGCAGCAAGACGGTTGTCAGCACGATCAACGACTTATGCACGGCGCTCGTCCTTTCTGTCCCTCATGAGCGCAGCATACTTCGCCGAGAGCGTCGCCGCCACCTCGCCGTCGACGAGCAGCTCCGGCTCGAGTTCGAGGCTGGCGCGGCCGCGCTGCGCGAGACGATCCCGGAAGGCCTGCAGCTTTTCGGCCGAGGGCCAGCGGCAGGCGGCCCGGAAATCTCGCCCCACCGGGGCGATGAAACGGATCTCGCAGCGGCCGATGACCAGGTCGGCGTCGATGCCGGCGCGCAGCAGAACCAGGCGCGGCAAGGACCATCCCGCCAGGATCATGGCACTGGCCAGCGCGCCGCCGAAGGCCGTGCCCTTGTCGTTCACGCTCGGCCCCAGCGGCAGCGAGAGCTCGACACCCGCCTCGTCGAGGCGGGTCACGGTCAATTCCATCGCGCCGCCGAGTGGAATGTCGGAGGTCAGCGTGCGTTCCAGCCAGGCGGCTTCGGTGTCTCTTTTTGTCATGCGGGCATTCTATCGCCTGGCGGCGAGCAAATCGGCATGGCATATTGACGGCTGCTGATATATATAGGAGCTGCGGCTTCCGGCTTCGGCTCTGGACAACGCCTGACGCTGGAAGGATGGGTGAGTCTGCGGAGGAATCGAAATGACGCGATTCGAGTTGGCGCGGCCTTTGGCGGGGCTTGTTCTCTTTTCGATCTGGGTGATCGCGCCGGCAGATTCACCGCCGCCGTCGGCCCGGGAATCGGACCCGCGGACGATCGGTTGGATGCAGGGTTTTCCGCCGTCGCCCGACAAGTTGATCACCCAGCCTGATTCGGTCTACTTCAGTTTCCCGAAGTTGAGATGGTCGGTGTGCCACTTGCGCGAGTTTCTCCCCACCGAGCGCGTCAGCAGGGGGCTCGATGCGCCCCGGCCGCTCGAGTACACGCCCCCGCTTGAATTCGCCGACCTTCGCGAAGCCATCGACTCGCTTACGTTCACCCCCTTGAACAGCCACTCGCCGATGACATGGGAAGAGTCGCTCCATGCCAACTATACCGACGGCATCCTGGTCCTTCATGAAGGACGGGTGGTTTACGAGCGCTACTTCGGTTGCCTGGAAGAAGATGGTCTGCATGCAGCCATGTCGATGACCAAGTCCGTGACTGGCCTGCTGGCCGAAATACTGGTCGCAGAGGGACGGCTCGACGACGGTGCGATCGTGTCGGACATCATTCCGGAAGTCGCCGACAGCGCTTTCGCCACCGCCACCGTCCGGCAGGTGATGGATATGACCACCGGCGTCCAGTACTCGGAAGACTACTCCGACCCGAATGCGGACATCTGGCGCTATGCCGCTGCCGCGAGCCCTTTGCCCAAGCCTGCGGGCTACGAGGGGCCGGACGGCTACTGGGAATACCTCCAGCAGGTTCGTCCGGAGGGGCAGCACGGCAATGCATTTCACTACAAGACGGTCAACTCGGACATGCTCGGCTGGATCGTGAGCCGAGTAGCCGGCCGTTCGATCACGGAACTTGTCTCTGAGCGTCTGTGGCAGCCAATGGGGGCCGAACAGGACGCCTACATGACGGTCGATGGCAAGGGCGTTCCGTTCGCCGGCGGTGGCCTGAGTGCCGGCCTGCGGGACCTCGGGCGGCTCGGCCTGCTCGTGCTCGAAGAAGGCGTGATCGAGGGTCGTCGCCTCTTCCCGGCAGAAGCCGTCCGGCGAATCCGCGCCGGCGGTGATCCCTCGAAGTTCCAGGGCTATCCGACGCTGCCCGGGGGAAGCTACACGGGGCAGTGGTGGGTTCTCCACAATGAGCACGGGGCATTCGCTGCTCGTGGCGTTCACGGGCAGACCATCTACATCGATCCACGGGCGCGAATGGTTCTGGTGCGATTCGCCTCCTTTCCCAGGGCGCAGAATGGCCTGATCGATCCGACATCGTTGCCGGCCTATCAGGCCCTGGCCGAATTCCTCATCGAACGACAGTAGAGCCGGCGCCCGCGCCGGGCGCCAGGTCCCTGCACGCGCATGTCGTAAAATACCTTCATGCCCGCCTCGCCTGAATCATCCGCGCTGCCCTATGTCGCACGGACGCTGATGCCGCGCGAGGTTCGCACCAACGGTGCCATGGCCGTGGCTCTCGGCGCGCTCGAGGGTGGGCTCGTGGGCGTGGTTGTGAAGACGCAGTTCGCCGCCGTGGCCGACGCCGCCTGGGTCAACCTCTGCGTCGCCCTGGTGGCCGGTTCGCCGGCATTCGCCAACGTTGTCAGCCTATGGGTTTCCGGGCTCGCCGAGGGCCGCAACAAGCCGGCCTGGGTGGCCCGGCTGATGGCCGTCACCAGCGTCTTCCTGATCCTGATGGCGCTGTCCCCGACCAGCGTGTCCGGCCTGGTCATGATTACCCTGGGCATGATCGTCGCGCGACTGGCCTGGGCCGGCGTGATCACGCTGCGCGCGGCCATCTGGCGCGCCAATTTCCCGCGCCAGGTTCGCGCCCGCATCACCGGCTGGAT
>JAASTB010000283.1 GCA_021767625.1 Wenzhouxiangella sp. | reverse complement strand
ACCGCCAGCGCCAATAGCGCGCTGCTCAACAAGGCCAGTCGCGAAGACCAGGCGGGTGACATCATGGCGGACACGGACCAGTCGACTCCGGGGGTTGGTTCTGGCGGGAGATTAGCACAGACCGGCTACGGTTCGGAGGGGTCGGAAAGGAGGCCTTGCGGGTCGGGGTCGCGCCCCCGACCCGAGGAGCGATCGGTCTCGCGGCGCGGAGTCAGCTGCGCGAACCGGGCCCGCCACCGGAGCTGCGGCCACCGCGTCCCCGACCGCCGCGCCCGCGACCGCCGCCACCGCGGCGCCCGCCCTTCTTCTTGCCGCTGGGCTTGCGCGGCGCCGGCCGCTCGAGCTCGGGCAGGTCGTCGGGATCGTGCTGCTCGACCGGCAGCTGCATCTCGATGTACTCCTCGATTTCGGGCAGGTGGAAGGCGTAGTCCTCGCAGGCAAAGCTGATCGCGTCGCCGGTGGCTCCGAGCCTGGCGGTGCGGCCGATGCGGTGGACATAGTCGGCGGCGTCCTGCGGCAGGTCGTAATTGATGACGTGGCTGACATCGGGAATGTGCAGGCCCCGAGCCGCCACGTCGGTGGCGACCAGCACGTCGAGTTCCCCGTCGTGAAACCGCTTGAGCAGGGTCTGGCGCTTCTTCTGGGGCACGTTGCCGGCCAGCATGGCGGCGTTCATGCCGTTGGCCTTGAGCGTCCGGGCCACGCGGTCGGTCTCGTGGCGGGTGTTGACGAACACCATCACGTGGCCGTCGGGCATGCCCCGCAGCAGCTTGACCAGCAGCGGCAGCTTCTCGCGGTTGGAGGGGTAGTAGACGCACTGGCGCACCCGGTCGCTGGTGACCTGCTCTTCCTCGAAACGGATGGTCTGCGCGTCGTTCATGTGCTCGTAGGCCAGCTCGGTGACCTTCAGCGGGAAGGTGGCCGAGAACATCAGGGTCTGGCGCTTGTCCACCGGCGGCATCTTGCGGAACAGGTAACGGATGTCGGCGATGAAGCCGAGATCGAACATCCGGTCGGCCTCGTCGAGCACCGCCACCTCGATGACCTTGAGGTTGTAGACGCCCTGCTTGAGGTAGTCGATCAGCCGGCCCGGCGTGCCGATGAGGATGTCCACGCCGGCCGCGATCTGGTCGCGCTGCTTGCCGTAGTCGACGCCGCCATAGGTCAGTACCGAGCGCAGGCCCGTGTATTTCCCCAGTAATTCGGCGTCGCGGTGAATCTGGATGGCCAGCTCGCGCGTCGGTGCGATGATGATCGAGCGGGGATTGGGCCCCGGCCCGATCGAATCCGGCGAAAGCAGCCGCTGGAACACCGCCAGCAGGAAAGCGGCGGTCTTGCCGGTGCCGGTGCGGGCCTGGCCGGCCACGTCGCGGCCCGAAAGGGCCAGGGGCAGGGTTCGTTCCTGGATGGGCGTGCAGTATTCGAACCCGGCCTCGGCCAGGCTGCGGCGGATGTCCGGGTGCAGATCGAAGGAATCGAAGCGCGTCTCGGTCAGCACCTGCTGGGTGCCAGTGTGTTCGGTCACGGAGATGATGTAGTCCTTGAAATTCTGGTGGATTGCCTTGACCTTGCGTGTGACCCCGGATGGCGGCAAGCCATCTCGACCCGGATTCTGCGGGGGAGTCAACACACAGGCGAGCGTGGCATAGTATATTGTCAATCGTCCGTTTCTGCCGAGCGCGGACGCAAATGGCCGCCGCAAACCCCGATTTCAAGGAGCAATACGAGCCGTGAGCGACAACATCATTCATGTAACCGACAGCGATTTCGAGGAGAACGTCCTCAAGGCCGACGGACCGGTGCTGGTCGACTACTGGGCCGAATGGTGCGGCCCGTGCAAGATGATCGAACCCATCCTGCACGAACTGGCCGACGAGTACGGCGACCGGCTGAAGATCGCCAAGCTCAACATCGACGAGAACCAGCAGGTGACCAGCCGCTACAAGATCCGCGGCATCCCGACCCTGATGATTTTCGAAAACGGCGAGCACCAGGGCACCAAGGTGGGCGCGCTGACCAAGTCCGCGCTGAAGTCCTTCGTCGAAGAAACCATCTGATCGCTTTCCCGCCGGGCCGCCCGGCCCGGCGGATTTGACCTCGGCGGCTGGACTCGGCCGTCGAATGGTGCTAACTTTACGCCCAATCGGGGCGGGTCACCGTCCGGCAGTTCCTTAATTCCCGAACCCTTTCCCGGATCTCCGGGGCAATATGCGATAGAACCTGACCATGGTCCTTTTCCGGTCGCCGCGACCGGTGAACCTCCCTGTTCGCCCGCGGTACGACCAGCAGACTCCCGTAAAGACATTCAAGCGATGAACCTGACCGAACTCAAGAAGAAATCCGCCAAAGAACTGGTCGAGATGGCCGAAGAACTCGGCATCGACAACATGGGGCGCTCGCGCAAGCACGACGTCATCTTCGCCATCCTCAAGGCCAAGGCCCAGAAGAAGGACGCCATCTACGGCGACGGCGTGCTCGAAATCCTGCAGGACGGCTTCGGCTTTCTCAGGTCGGCCGAAGCCTCTTATATGGCCGGGCCCGACGACATATACGTCTCGCCCTCGCAGATCCGGCGCTTCAACCTGCGCACCGGCGATTACATCTCCGGGAAGATCCGGCCGCCGAAGTCCTCGGAGCGTTACTTCGCGCTGCTGAAAGTCGAAGAGCTCAATTACGACAAGCCGGAGCACTCCAAGAACAAGATCCTGTTCGAGAACCTCACGCCGGAATTTCCGCGCGAACAGCTGGTGCTCGAGCGCGGGAATGGTTCGACCGAGGACATCACGGGACGAATCGTCGACCTGATCGCGCCCATCGGGAAAGGCCAGCGCGGCCTGGTGGTCAGCCCGCCCAAGGCCGGCAAGACCATGATGCTGCAGAACATCGCCACGGCGATCCGGGCCAACAACCCCGAGACGCACATGATCATCCTGCTGATCGACGAGCGTCCCGAGGAAGTCACGGAAATGGAGCGCAGCGTCGACGCCGAGGTCATCTCGTCGACCTTCGACGAACCGGCCACGCGCCACGTGCAGGTGGCCGACATGGTGATCGAGCGGGCCAAGCGCCTGGTCGAGCACAAGCACGACGTGATCATCCTGCTCGACTCCATCACCCGTCTGGCGCGCGCCTACAACACCGTCGTGCCCTCGTCGGGGAAGGTGCTTACCGGCGGCGTGGACGCCAACGCCCTGCAGCGACCCAAGCGATTCTTCGGCGCAGCCCGCAACATCGAGGACGGCGCCAGCCTGACCATCATCGCCACCGCCCTGGTCGACACCGGCTCGAAGATGGACGAGGTGATCTACGAGGAGTTCAAGGGCACCGGCAACATGGAAATCCATCTCAGCCGGCGTATCGCCGAAAAGCGGATCTACCCCGCCATCGACATCAACCGCTCCGGCACCCGCCGGGAGGAACTGATGATCGGCAACGACCAGCTGCAGAAAACCTGGATCCTGCGCCGCATCCTGCAGCCGATGGACGAGAGCCAGGCGATCGAGTTCATGCTCGACAAGCTCAAGGTCACCAAGACCAACGAGGAATTCTTCAATTACATGAAACGATAGACCTGGTTTTTTGGTTCGTTGGTTTTTTGGTT
>JAASTB010000282.1 GCA_021767625.1 Wenzhouxiangella sp. | reverse complement strand
TGGTTCGACCAGGCCCTCTACGACATCACGGGGCGCTCGTTCTACGTGAGGGCCGATCACCGGTTCTGAGCGATTCACAAGGTGCTTCCCTGATGGATTTGTGCTCCATCAGGCTCTCTTTCCCGGCGGGCTTCCGCCGGGCTTTTTTATGGCTACGGGTTTCAGGTTTCAGGTTTCGGGTTTCAGGTTTCAGGTTTCAGGTTTCAGGTTTCAGGTTTCAGGAAACCACTCGTCGCCCCGGGGCTAACCCGGGGCCTTCCGTCGGTTGGTGCCTTCTGTGGAGAGGTCCCGGCTCGGGGGCCGGGACGACGCTTTGCGTCGGTTCGGGGTTCCGGGGCGTTTGGTGGGGGTTCGGAATGAGTCGCTGGAAGGCCTGCTCAGTGCATGCCGTTCGGCTTGTGGAGAGCGAGGGGATGGCCGAAGGCGCAGGGATTGGGCCCGCCGGGTGGCGGGCCTTGGGGTTAGTCTTTTGCTTCTTCGGCGCGGTCGGCGGGGATGTAGCGGCCGTCGAAGACGGTCTTGAAGTCGGCGCCGTCGACGGACTGTTGCCAGTGCTGGCGCACGACGCCGTCTTCGAGGGGGATCCAGCTGATGCGGTCGGTGACTTCGCGCCCTTCGGCGTCGCGGCGCGTGCCCTCGAGCGTCATGCGGTCGTCCCGCCAGCCGCCCTCGAGGTGGAGCGTGAGGTCGTGGTTGTCGGTCCAGAACTGGCGCCAGTGGCCGCCGGCCGGGTCCCAGGTGTTGAGGCTGTGACCGTTGTAGCCGGAGCCCCCTTGCCAGCTTTCCATGAGCGCGCAACCGTCGAGAATCGACTCGATGCGGTTGCGGCCCACGAGGCGGCCTTCGGGGTTCTCGACGCGCCATTCCCCGACCCAGAAGTCGAACTGCCGGTGCTGCTCGGAGTCGCAGTTCTCGGCCAGCAGGGGAACGGGCAGCATGAAAAGACCCGCCAGCGCGAGGCTGGCGGGTCGCAGGCCGATCCTGCTGGCCGCTGGGAGTCGGGATGCAGGACCGGGTTCGGGTCGGCTATTGGCCCGCATTCTCGTCCACTTTCGCGCGCGGCGGGTTGATCCAGATGACGTGCGTGCCGCGTTCACGCGCGGTGGCGTTGACCGCCCCGACGTACTCGGCGTCGTAGGGCGACATGCCGCGGTCCTTTTCGATCGGGGATTTCATGGATGCGCAGCCGCTGACGAGCAGCAGGCCGGCGGTGATGGCAACCAGGCGTTTCGTGTTCATGGTGAGCACCTCCGTAATGGACGTCCCGGGTTGGCGGGCGGGCAACTTTGCGCCGCCCTGGCATACAGGGTGCGCCCGCGGGCGGGGAACGGTCCTTAGGAAGTTATTAGGGCGCCGAACGACGCTACAGCCAGAAGCCCCAGATGGCGGTGCATGTCACCAGCATCAGCAGGACGTTGAGCGGTGCACCGACCTTTGCGAAATCGGTGAAGCGGTACAGGCCGGTGCCGTAGATCATGGTGTTGGTCTGGTAGCCCACCGGGGAGAGGAAGCTGGTCGAGGCGGCGAACATGACGACCAGCACGACCGGGAAGACCGGGAGCGCGAGCTGGTTGGCGATGCCGATGGCGACCGGCACCAGGATGACGACAGAGGCGTTGTTGCTGATCATCTCGGTCAGCACGGTGGTGATCAGATACAGCGACATGAACACCAGCAAGGGGTGCCAGTCGGTGGCGTTGGCCGCCAGCAGGCCGGCCAGCCAGCCGGCGGCGCCGGACTTGGTCATGGCGATGCCGAGCGGGATGACGCCCGCGAGCAGGAAGATGACGTTCCAGGCGACCCCGGAGTAGAGGTCTTCGCGCGTAAGGCACCCGCAGAAGAACATGGCGACCACGCCGATCAGCGCCGTGACGACGATGGGCAGGGGCGTGAGCGCCGCCGCCAGCACGACGCCGGCAACGATCGAGCCGGCCATCCACATTCGGCTCGGGTCGAACTGGTCCTCGAAGGTGTCGAGCACGATGACGTCGGGGTGGCGCCTGAGGCGATCGAGTGCGGTGCCCGAAATCTGGACCAGCACGATTTCGCCGACGGCCAGTCTCTCGTCGGCCAGGCGGCGTGAACGGGATCGGTCGATTTCCATGCCGACGAGGCGGGCCTGGTAGCGGCGCCAGAAATCCACCCGCCGGGCCGGCGCATTCTTGAACACGCGGTCGTTGCGCAGGAGGATGCGAGCGAGGTGGCCGTCGCCGCGCACTCGCCGAGTGGGATCGATAGCCGAGAGGACGGTCACCTCCTCGGACTTGATCAGGTCGGCGACCTGCCGCCGTGTGCCGCGCAGGTGCAGGACATCATCCACTTTCAGTCGCGTGGTGGCGGCGTGTTTGATCCACGATTCGCCGTCACGAACCAGGCGCACGACTTCGGTGCCCGTTTGCTCGTCGAAACCGGCCTCGCTGACGCTCTTGCCCACGAGTGCCCCGCCGGATTTGACCTGCACTTCGAAAATGAAGTCTTCCTCGTCTTCGTCCTGCACCTGCACACGGTCCTTGTTCGGCAGCAGCCAGCGGCCGAACAGCAGGAAGTAGGCAAGACCGGTAGCGAGCACGATCGCGCCGACATGGGTGAACTCGAACATGTTGATCTCGCGACCGAAGTCCGCCGAGTCGGCGAGCAGGGTGGACGCGAGCAGGTTGGTGGATGTGCCCACCAGGGTCAGCGTGCCGCCCATCATGGCAAGGAAGCTCATGGGCAGCAGCAGGCGGGAAGCCAGGGATCCCGACCGGCGCGCCATGCTGAGCACCAGCGGAATGGCCACCGCGACCGCGGCGGTGTTGTTGATCAGGCCCGAGACCGGCCCGACGAGCAGGGCGATGATGGTGATCTGCCGCCATTCCGGCCCCTTCATCCAGGGCGAGAGCAGCATGCCCAGCCGATGGACGAGCCCGGAGCGCTGCACGCCGGCAGACAGGATGAACATCGCCAGTACCGTCACCGTCGCCGTCGACGACAGGCCGGACAGGCCTTCCTGCACAGTCGGAAAGGCGGACTTGAGGTCTACGCCGCGCTCGACGAGCCACTGCGAATGAAAGAGCAGGGGGATCGAGGTGACCGTGATCAGGATGAGAAAGGCAGTCACGTCGAGCGGAAAGCGCTCGCTGGCGAACAGGTAGAGCGCCAATCCGATGATGACGAAGACCAGGCCGATTTCGACGGTCATGCTCGTGCTCCGGGGCAGAAACCGAGCCTGGAAAACACTGGAACCACGGAAGACACGGAATACACGGGAAAAGACAACAAACCTGAAAAGCCAAACACAGCGACATTGTGCCTCATGGCAGAGGCTCGGCGATCACGTCGCCTTGTCCATCGCGTGATTGATCTTTCCGTGTCTTCCGTGCTTTCCGTGGTTACAAGGTTTTAGTTGCGCCCGGCGGCGAGTTCTCGGCCGATGAGCATGCGGCGGATTTCGTTGGTGCCGGCGCCGATGTCGTAGAGCTTGGCGTCGCGGAGCAGGCGGCCGGTGGGGTATTCGTTGATGTAGCCGTTGCCGCCCAGGGCCTGGAGGGCTTCCAGGGCGACGTTGACCGCGCTGGTCGAGCAGTGCAGCAGGCAGGCGGCCGCGTCGATGCGGGAGCGTTCGCCG
>JAASTB010000281.1 GCA_021767625.1 Wenzhouxiangella sp. | reverse complement strand
CGAGGGCCTGTCGCCGCGCGATCGCTCGATCGTGACGCTCTCGGCGCTGATTGCGCGCAGCCAGACGGCCCGGCTGGCGCCCGAGATCGAACGCGCCCTGGACAACGGCGTTGCACCCGGCGAAGTCTCAGAGATCGTCACGCACCTGGCCTTTTACGCGGGCTGGTCGAACGCCATGGCGGCCGTGCCGACGGTGCAGGCGGTGTTTCGTGCCCGCGATGTGGAGTCCGAGCAGTTGCCCGCCGCCCGACCCGACCTGCTGCCGCTCGACGAACAGGCGGAGAAAGCACGCGAGGCACGCGTCGAGGCGATGTACGGCGACACGGCCCCGGGCGTTCTGGAATACACGACCGAGGTCCTGTTTCGCGACCTGTGGCTGCGGCCGGCGCTTGCACCGCGTGATCGCAGCCTGGTCACTTTCAGCGCGCTGGTCGCGTCGGGCCAGTCCGACCAAGTGGGTTTCCACCTGGGCAAGGCCATGGACAACGGCCTGACGCAGACCGAGGCCTCGGAGGCGCTGACGCAGCTCGCCTTCTACGCCGGCTGGCCGAAGGTGTTTTCCGCGCTGCCCACCGTCAAGGAGGTGTTCGCGCAGCGTTCCGAGTAGCGCCGCGCCCCGACTCGAATCAATCCGGAGGTAGACCATGCAACACGAACTCCATGTCTTCACCAAGGCCTTGATTGCTGTGCTGCTGTGGATGTGTGCCGGCGCGACCCTGGCCGGCGAAATGCGCATCATCGAAAACGGCAGCCGGGAGGGTTTCATCGGCTCGTCCGAGCAGTTCACCGGCACCGCTTACATCGAGCCGGTGTTCGCCAAGGAGGATCCCTTCGCGGTCAACGGCGGCAAGGTGACCTTCCTGCCCGGCGCCCGCTCCAACTGGCACACACACCCGGCCGGCCAGGTGCTGGTTGTGACCGAGGGCACGGGCTGGGTGCAGGAAGAAGGCGAACGCCGGCGCGAGATGCACGCCGGCGATGTCGTCTGGTGCCCGCCCGAGGTCAAGCACTGGCACGGGGCGACGGCGACCACGGCGGTTACGCATATCGCCATCCAGCAATTCAAGGACGGCGAGAACGTGGTCTGGCAGGAGCCGGTGACCGACGAGCAGTACGACGGTGCGCGTCAGTGAAGCATCCACTCGCCGCCGCGATTCTCTTGGCCCGTTCCGCCCCTGGCTGGCCGGCCGACCCAATCCCCCCGAGGCATGCATGAAGATTCGGATCATCCTGGCTGACACGACGCTCGTCGCCAGCCTCGAAGACACGCCCGCCGCCCTGGATTTCGCGGCGCTGCTGCCGCTCGACCTGACGCTCGAGGACTTCCACGCCACCGAGAAGATCGCCGACCTGCCGGATCGACTTTCGACCGCCGGTTCCCCCGATGGCATCGACCCGCAGGTGGGCGACATCGCGCTCTATGCGCCCTGGGGCAACCTGGCGATCTTCTACCGGGAGTTCGGCTACGCCAAGGGTCTGGTGCGGCTGGGTCGAATCGAAGACGGCGTCGAAATGCTGGCCGCCGCCGGGCCGCTGGCGGCCCGGTTCGAGCGTCTGGGTCCTTCCGATTGAATAGCCATCTGCCTTGAATCCGAGGAGATTCCCATGTGCAAGCAATGCGATACCCAGTTTGAACATCTGACCCCGACCGGTGAAAAGCGCCGTGGCCTGATCAAGGGCGCGGCCGGGCTGGCCGCGGGCGCGGCGGCAGCCGGTTACGGCGGCGCCGCCCTGGCGCGGGGAGAAGCCGGCGGTGGTTCGGCCAATCGAACGGGCGCGCGCTCCGTCGACGGCTACGGCGTGCGCGAGCCCGGCGGCAGCGTACAGCGCGTGGAGATCGCCCGCCGCGCCGTCGGCCCCCGGGACGTGGCCATCGAGATTCTCTACTGCGGTCTGTGTCACAGCGACATTCATACGGTTCGCGGCGAGTGGGGGCCGATCAGGACGCCCTGTGTGCCGGGTCACGAGATCATCGGGCGCGTCATCGGCGTGGGCTCCGAGGTGACGCGATTTCGCGTGGGGGATATCGCCGGCGTCGGCTGCATGGTCGACAGTTGCGGAACCTGCCGGAACTGCCGGGATGATCTGGAACAGTACTGCCTCAACGGCGCCACGCTGACGTATCAGTCGGAGGCGGATGTGCCCGGCGGATTCACCCAGGGCGGCTGGTCGCGCGGCATCGTTGTGACGGAACACTTTGTCGTGCGCATGCCCCAGACCGGCAACATCGCCGCGCTGGCCCCGCTGCTTTGCGCGGCGATCACGACGTTTTCGCCGCTCCAGCACTGGCGCGTGGGTCAGGGGACGCGCGTTGGCGTCATCGGGCTCGGCGGGCTTGGCCATATGGCGGTCAAGCTGGCCGCCGCGGAGCAAGCCGACGTTACAGTATTCACCACCACCCGCGACAAGCTCTCCGATGCCGAGCGCCTGGGTGCGCGCAATGCCGTGCTCACCACCGACGAGGACGCCATGGCGGCGCAGTCCGGCGCTTTCGACTTCCTGATCTCGACCGTTCCGGTCAGTCACCCGGTCGATATCTACCTCGACCTGCTGCGGCTCGACGGCACGCTGGTGTCGGTGGGAACGCCGTTCGAGTTGCAGAAAGTGACCGGGGGCGGGCTCTGGCGACAGCGGCGCTCGCTGGCTTCGTCGATTATCGGCGGCATGGCCGAAACCCAGCGGGTGGTCGACTACTGCGCCGCGCGCGACATTGCCGCCGACATCGAACTCATCCGGCCCGACGAAATCGACGGGGCCATCGATCGAGTGGTCGCCAAGGAAGCCCGCTACCGCTACGTCATCGACTTTACCGCCGCGTGAGCCTCGAGGGCGCCGGCGGCGGCCGATGCCCCCGACCCTCTGCTGCAGTAATGAGCAAGCTATTTCTCGATTTCAGGCGCCTGCGTGCCAATTTCAGGAGAATTGATCAAAAAACGTCGAGGATCGTTGGTCGCCCGTAGCGCGGTTCGAGCCGAGAATGTGCAGTACGAAACGGGCCCCGGCCCGATCAGCCAATCAACTTTCAACCAATCAACTTTCGACAAGGAGTCGACAATTATGAGCGGTGGAATCGAAGGAAAAGTCGTCGTCATTACCGGCGCAAGCAGCGGCAACGGTGAGGCCACGGCGCGTCACCTGGCCGAGAAGGGCGCGGCCGTCGTGCTCGGCGCGCGCCGCATCGAGCGTCTCGAGAAGCTGGAAAAGGAACTGACCGAAGCCGGCCACAAGGCCAAGGCCGTTCAGGTGGACGTCACCAGCCGCGAGCAGGTTCAGCACCTGATCGATTCGGCAATCGAGGCGTTCGGACACATCGACGTGCTGCTCAACAACGCCGGCCTGATGCCGCTGGCGCCGCTGGAGCAGCGCAAGTTCGACGAGTGGGAGCAGATGATCGACGTCAACCTCAAGGGCACGCTCTACGGCATCGGCGCGGTGCTGCCCCATATGCAGGAGCGTAAGACCGGGCACATCATCAACGTCTCCTCGGTCTACGGCCACAAGATGGGGCCCGACGCCACGGTCTATTGCGCCACCAAGTTCGGCGTGCGGGCGCTGTCGGAAGGACTCCGCCAGGAGGTCAAGCCCTACAACATCCGCACGACGGTGAT
>JAASTB010000280.1 GCA_021767625.1 Wenzhouxiangella sp. | reverse complement strand
GCCATCGGCTTCATCGTCGATGCCGTGCTCAGGCTGCTCGATCCCGAGCGCCTGATGCAGCCCGGCTGGCTGGCCCTGTGGGCCGCGGCCGCCTCGGTCGGCATCAAGGAAATCCTGTTCTGGTACACGCGGCGGGTGGCGCGCCATTCGCGGTCCAACCTGATCATGGCCAACGCCTGGCACCACCGATCGGATGCGCTTTCCTCGATCGTCGTCATCGCCGGGGTGATCGGTGCCATGGGCGGTTTCCTGTGGCTCGACGCCGTGGCGGCCATCCTGGTTGCCGGCACCGTGGCCGTCATGGGCGGGCGTTTCGCGTTCGACTCGCTCGTCGAGCTGGTCGACACCGCCGTGCCGCCGCGCGAACAGAAGCAGCTGGCGAAGATCATCCTCTCGGTCGACGGCGTGCAAGATTTCCGCGACCTGCGCACGCGCCTGATGGGCGGCCAGATCTTCATGGACGTGTGCATCCTTCTCGACCCGCAGCTGACGCTCGACGAGGCCAACCGCGTCGCCGCCATGGTGCGAACGCGGCTGTTGAGCGAATCGACCGAGGTCTTCGACGCCGTCGTCAGCGTCGCACCCCTGCGCGCGCCCCGGATGCGGCGCACGGCCTGATGGGGCGCACCATATACATCGGCGACCTGCAGGGTTGCTGCACGCCTTTCGAGAAACTGCTGGATCGGCTCCGTTTCGATCCCGCGACCGATCGTCTTCGCCTGGCCGGCGACCTGGTCAACCGCGGCGGCGAGTCGCTGGCCACGCTTCGCCTGGTGCACTCCCTGCGCGATGTCTCCATCACGGTGCTCGGCAATCACGACCTGCACCTGCTCGCCTACGCGAGCGGGCAACTGGGCAAGTCCAACGACGAATTCGAGGCGATCCTGGAGGACGAACGCGGCCAGGAACTTCTCGACTGGCTTCGCGCCTGCCCGCTGATCTGGTTCGACGAACCTGCCGGGCTGGCCATGGTCCACGCCGGCGTCGATCCGCGCTGGGCGCCGGCGCAGGCCCGTGACTGCGCGATCGAGGTCGAGCGCGCCCTGGCCGAATCACCGTCGGCGTTCTTCGCCGGCATGTACGGCGACGAGCCGGACCGCTGGCAGCCCGACCTGCCCGAGGTCGAGCGCTTGCGCACCATCACCAACGTGATGACGCGCATGCGCTTTTGCAGCGCCGACGGCCGGCTGGATCTGGCCACCAAGGGCGGCGCCGAGAATGCGCCGCCGGGATTCGAGCCCTGGTTCGAGCACCTGCATCCCGACTGGCGCGACTGGACCCTGGTGTTCGGTCACTGGTCGCAACTGGGGCTCTACGAGGGCGATGGGGTGATCTGCCTCGACAGCGGCTGCGTCTGGGGCGGTTCCCTGTCGGCGCTTGTCGTCGAGGGAGACGAGCGCATAATCGAGGCGGTCGACTGCTAGCCCCGGAGCAATTCGGTGAGAACGGGCGCCATCTCGGGGAGCTGCCCCGTCCAGGTCTCGAAGGCCAGGGCGGCCTGTCCGACCAGCATGCCCAGCCCGTCGTGCGCCGGCAGCCCGTGCGCATCGCACCACCGTGAGAAGGCCGCGTGGGCCGTGCCGTAGTTGAGATCGTAGGCCACGGCCGAGTCCGCAAGCCATTCGCGTTCTAGCGGCGGCAGGGCATCGGCGTGGCCGGCGCTGGTCGATTGGATCAGCAGGTCGAAATGGCTCCCCGGGTCGGATTCGAACCCGGCGCCTTCGATCGGGCCGAGATGGGCGAACTTCTCGGCCAGTCGCTCGGCGCGGTCGGCGGTGCGATTGATCAGGTGAACACAGGCGGGCTCGCGTGCAAGCAGCGGCCCGAGAATGCCGGCCACCGCGCCGCCGGCGCCGACGATCAGGATGCGTCGTCCGGCCGGGTCGATGCCGAGTCGGTCGAAATCGAGCAGGAGGCCCGCACCGTCGGTGTTGTAGCCGTGCCAGCCGTCATCGGCCAGGCGCAGCGTATTGACCGCGTGCGCCTGTCGGGCCGGTCGATCGATACGCGTACAGAGCTTCAGGCCCGCCTGTTTGAGCGGAACGGTCAGGTTGGCACCGGTCCCGCCGCTGCCCCGGAAAGCGGCCAGCCGATCCGGCAGTTCGTCGACACCCGATTCGATCGCCGTGTACTCGACGCCGATCCCGAGCTGCTCGCCGAACAGGCGATGAATCCGCGGCGACAGGCTGTGCGCCACCGGCTGGCCGAAAACCGCCAGCTTGTAGGTCGATGCGTTCACCTGTGGACGATCTTCATCTTTCTTTTCAGCCTTTCAGCAACTCTGCAGCTTCCAGGGCAGCGTAGGTGAGGATGCCGCTGGCGCCGGCGCGGCGGATGGACAGCAGGGTCTCGAGCAGGACCTTGTCGTTGTCCAGCCAGCCCTTTTCGGCCGCGGCCTTGAGCATCGCGTACTCGCCGGAGACGTGATAGGCGAAAGTCGGCACGCCGAAGGTCTCGTGTACGCGCCGAATGATGTCGAGGTAGGGCAGGGCCGGCTTGATCATCACCCAGTCGGCGCCTTCGGCGAGATCCAGTTCGACTTCGTGCAGCGCCTCGTCGCTGTTGCCCGGGTCCATCTGGAAGCTTTCCTTGCCCGACTTGCCGAGGTTGGCCGCCGAGCCGACCGCATCGCGGAAGGGCCCGTAGTAGCTCGAGGCGTACTTGGCCGCGTAGCTGAGAATCAGCGTGTTGACGTGACCGTCGGCTTCGAGCTGCTCGCGGATGGCGCCGATTCGCCCGTCCATCATGTCCGAGGGCGCCACCACGTCCGCGCCGGCCTCGGCGTGGGACATCGCCTGGCGGACCAGGGCGTCGACGGTGCGGTCGTTGAGCACGTAGCCGTCGGCGTCGACGATGCCGTCGAGGCCGTGGCTGGTGTAGGGGTCGAGCGCGACATCGGTGATCACGCCAAGCTCCGGAAACCGGGCTTTCAGCGCGCGAACGGTTTCGGGTACCAGCGCATCCTCGCGCCAGGCCTCGGCGGCATCGCTGCTCTTGCGCTCGGCCGGCACCACGGGAAACAGCGCCATGGCCGGAATGCCGGCCGCCAGGCAGCGCTCGGCCAGCTCGAACAGGCCGCTTTGCCCCACGCGTTCGACGCCCGGCATCGACTCGACCGCCTCGCGGCCGTTCTCGTCTTCGAGAACGAATGCCGGCAGGATCAGGTCGGAAGGTGCAAGCCGCGTCTCGCGCGACAGTTCACGGGCAAAGCGGTTTGCGCGCGCTCGGCGCATGCGGGTGTCGGGGAAGGGCATGTTTGCTCTGGCGGTTTGCGATGAAGGGATTATAAATCCCGGCGCCCGGCCTCGCCGCCACCAACCTCACCAAAGTTCCCAAACGCTCAACTCGCCGGAACGAAAGAACGAAAGAACGAATGAACGAACGAACGCAAGCTCGACGGCGGGATGCTAATCTCAACGCCATGCCAGCCACCATCCGCATTCCCGAAATGCGCCCATCCGAGCCGGTCGACGTGCCGGTCGGGGACATTGCCCGGCTGGCCGAGTTCATCGACGCCCACGATCGCCTCGTCGTGCTCACCGGCGCCGGCATCTCCACGCATTCGGGCATTCCCGCCTACCGCGACGGCAGCGGGCGCTGGCTGCAGCG
>JAASTB010000279.1 GCA_021767625.1 Wenzhouxiangella sp. | reverse complement strand
GTCTTCGGCCACGACGGCGACTGCAATGGCATCCCGGACGACCAGCCGGAATACGACGTGACCGGCAACGCCAACGCCAGCTCCGACGAAACCTGCGGATTCAGCGGTATCGGCGACTTCCAGAACATCGCCAATCCCTTCAACGGGACAGCGGGCGATCACGGTGGAGAAACGCCCACCTTCATGCCCCGGTCGAACGGTATCCTGGTCGATCCCGCCACCGGTGACTGCGGCCCGATGGGCGGCGACGAAGACCAGCGCGGCAAGGCCCGCCCGATCGACGGCGACGGTAGCGGCGGTGCGACCTGTGACATCGGCGCGGTCGAATTCGATCCGGGGACCGATCCCGAGCTCGGCGACGGGCTGTTCGGGGACCGCTTCGAGGAAACCTGACGGCGAGCCCTCAGTCAGTGATCCGGTTCGCCCTCCGGGCGTCCGGATCCGGATTCAGATGCCGGGTCCTCCTCGATGACCTCGAATTCTCCGATGCGCACGTTGCCGCGGGCAATTGCGTCGAAGAAATTCTTTTCCATTTCAACGACACGGCGAAAATCCCACTTCTCAGCAGAATAGAAGTCTTCGCCATCTCGAGTGTCGTGGGGCTCGATGATCTTCAGGAAACCGGTGAAGCCGAGGCGAGAGCCCGTCTGGTTGCGCTCGCGACGACGCATGACGCGAGCGGTTCGCTCAATCGCCACCGCGTCACCGTACTCGCTCTCGAGTTCTGCCAGGATTGATTGCGCTCGATCCCGCTGTCCGGAATCGAGTTCCGACCAGACTGCGTCTGCGGTCGAGGCGAACTGGGAATAGCCGCGTTCGGCCGACAGTTCGAACCAGGCCCAGGCTCGAGCCGGCTGGCGTTCGACGCCATCGCCGCGGTAGTACATGGCCCCCAGGTTGTACTGAGCGAATTTATCGGCCCACCAGGCGGCGCGCTCAAATCGATGGCGAGCGTCGAAGTAACGTCCGTCCGTCCAGGCGTGCAGTCCCCTGGAGTACGATTCGTTGCCCGGGGTATGTTCCGCATAGTCGGCGGGTGGGGCCGCTGTCGCGCAAGCGCAGGCGAGTGCAGTGGCCGCCAGGCAAGTCTTGAAGAGTCGCGTCATGTCTGCCGGTCTCCCCGTGACTGAAAGGTGTGATGTCGGCCCCCTGCGGCGGTCAGTGTTCGGGCGTCTCCCGGGCACTGTCGGCTTGGGTGTCCTCGTCATCTTCGACGACGCTGAAGTCGCCGATGCTGACGCGGGTTCGGGCCAGGGCGTCGAAGATCTGTTTTTCCTGCTGCACGACCTGGCGGAAGTCCCATTTCTCTTCGGCGAAGTAGTCGTCGCCGTTGCGGACATCTCCGGAGGCGTCGATCACTTGAAGGAAGCCGACAAAGCCGACCCGGGAGCCGGCCACGTGGCGGCGCTGTCGTTCCATGTAACGGGCCGTGCGCTCGACGGCCACGGCGTCGCCGTAGCGCGGTTCGAGTTCCTCGCGGATGGACCGGCCGCGCCGGCGCTGGTTTTCGTCGAGTTCGGCCCACACGGCGTCGGCCATCTCGACGAAGGCGGGGTAGTCGCGCTCGGCGGCCAGGTCGAACCAGGCCCAGGCGCGGGCCGGATCGCGCTCGACGCCGTCGCCGCGGTAGTGGATGACGCCCAGGTTGTACTGGGCGAACTTGTCGGCCCACCAGGCAGCCCGTTCGAAGCGATGCCGGGCGTCGAAGTAGCGCCCGTGCTCCCAGGACTCCTGCGCGTCGACGGCGAACGAGTATCCGGGGGTGTGTTGGGCCACGCTGAAAGGCGAGCCGCCGGCCGCTGCACCGGCGGCGAAAAAGAGGAAAAAGAGGAAAGCGGTTGCCCTTGCCATCATCGCTACGCTCCTCGGTCGATGTCCGATCGACTGGTTAGCCCCGGACCATCCTGCCATATCGACCTGCATCGCCGCCAGCGTCACGGCAAAAAGCAGGTGTCGGGCGGTCGGATTGGCGTTAGGATAACGATTCGCGAATTCGAGCGCTGTTCAGGCGCATTGCAGGAGGAGAACGATGCGTTATCTGTTGATTCTGATGTTGATCCTGGCCCTGGCTGCCTGCCAGTCGGAGGAAGCCAGCGAAATCGAGGAGGCCGGCGACGAAGCCGCCGAGCAGGTCGAGGAAGCCGGAGAAGCGGCTGCCGAGGCCTACGACGAGGTCAAGGAAGAGGGCGAAGAAGCCCAGGAAGAGATCGAGGAATTCGTCGAGGAAGGTCCGAGCGCCGACGAGGAGGCCATGCACGAGAAGGTCTTCGAACGCGCGCGCGAACTCGCCGAGGAAGCCCGCATGAAGGCCGAGGAAGCCCTCGAGGCTGCCGAGAAAGAAGGCGGCGAGGCCTGGGAGGAAGCCCGCGATGCGGCCCGCGAAGCGCAGGAGCGCGCCGAAAGCGCCTGGGAAGAAGCCAGCGAGTTTGCCGGCGAATCCTGGGAAGGCGCGAGTGCCGAGGCCCGCGACGCCTGGCAGGAAGCCAAGGACGCCTGGGATCGCCTGGCCGAGCGCATCGACGAGGAAACCGACGGCGGCGACGAGCAGTAGGCTTCGCTCGAAGCCCCGCCCGCGCCGCCCCGACCCGGGGCGGCGCCTGTTTTGAAACCAACCAGCAGGGTCATTTTCAACGGTGTCTGACAGCTACAGCCCCGGCGAACTGGAGCCGGCCATTCGCCGCTTCTGGGAAGAACGGCGCGCCGACCGGGCCGAGTCCGGCGACGGCGAGCGTTTCTACTGCCTGAGCATGTTCCCCTATCCCTCGGGCAAGTTGCACATGGGGCACATGCGCAACTACACGATCAGCGACGTTATCTCGCGCTACCAGCGCATGCAGGGAAGGCGCGTGCTCCAGCCCATGGGCTGGGACGCGTTCGGCCTGCCGGCAGAGAATGCCGCGATGGCCAACGGCGTGCCGCCGGCGCAATGGACCCGGGACAACATCGAGCACATGCGCGGCCAGCTCAAGCAGCTCGGCTTCGCAATCGACTGGGAGCGCGAACTGGCCACCTGCGATCCCGAGTACTACCGCTGGAACCAGTGGTTCTTCCTGCGCCTGCTCGAGCGCGGCATCGCCTACAAGAAGACGGGCACCGTCAACTGGGATCCGGTCGACCAGACCGTGCTGGCCAACGAGCAGGTCATCGACGGCAAGGGCTGGCGCACCGGCGCAGCCGTCGAGAAGCGCGAGATCCCGATGTACTACCTGCGCATCACCGACTACGCCGACGAGCTGCTCGAAAGCCTCGACGCACTCGAAGGCTGGCCGGAGCGCGTGCGCACGATGCAGGCCAACTGGATCGGCAAGAGCGAGGGCGCCGAGATCGCCTTCGCCTGCGGGCAAGAGAGGATCAAGGTCTTCACCACCCGGCCCGACACGCTGATGGGCGCGACCTTCATGGCCGTGGCCGCCGAGCATCCGCTGGCGAAAAAGGCCGCCGAGGGCAATCCCGAGCTGGCCGAGTTCATCGCCGAATGCCAGACCGGCGGCGTGTCGGAAGCCGACATCGCCGTGCAGGAAAAGAAGGGCATGGACACCGGCCTGAAGGCGGTGCATCCGCTCACCGGCGACGAACTGCCGGTGTGGGTGGCCAACTACGTGCTGATGGCCTACGGCGAGGGCGCCATC
>JAASTB010000278.1 GCA_021767625.1 Wenzhouxiangella sp. | reverse complement strand
TTGGGCGGCCGTGGCTGAGGCTGCGGCAATCAGACCGGCGCCGGCCAGGGAAAGGATTCGCTGCGTCTTGATCATTTTGAAAGTCCTGTGACTTCGGAGTTACAAAAACGCGACGATGGTATGACGTCAATGTGTCAGCAATATTACAGCCGCGAGGGCCGGGCGGGCCACCGGCGTCTGCTACATTGGCGGAGTTTTCTTTTCGGAGAATGACACATGGTGGCCGCCACTCTGATCGTCTACCTGGTCCTGCTGCTTGCCATCGGCGTATGGGCGCAGAAGCGAGTCGGCGACACCGCCGATTTCCACCTGGCCGGACGCCGGATGGGGCCCGTCGTGGCGTCGCTGAGCGCCTCGGCCAGTTCTTCCTCCGCCTGGACGCTGCTCGGCGTCAGCGGCGCGGCCTATGCCTGGGGCCTCCAGGCGCTCTGGCTGATCCCGGCCATCTGGTCGGGCTTCTTCATCAACTGGGTCTTCATCGCGCCGCGACTCCAGCCGGCCAGCCACGACAACGGCGCCCTGACCCTGGTGGAATTTCTCGGGCACGGAGCCGATGCGGCCAACGAGCGTCGCATTCGCTCGTTCGGCGCGGCCATCATCCTGTTCTGCTTCACCTTCTACGTCGCATCGCAGTTCCAGGCGGCCGGAACGGCGATCAGCACGGCCCTGACGGTGGATGCCACCGTGGCGATCCTCAGCGGCGCGGCCATCGTCATCGCTTACGTGTTCCTGGGAGGTTTCTGGGCGGCCAGCGTCACCGACGCCCTGCAGGGCCTGATGATGCTGTTCGTGGCGATCGTGCTGCCCGTGGTGGCGCTGATCGCCGCCGGCGGACCGGGCGAACTCTATTCCGGGCTGCAAGCGCTCGGTGACCCCTCGCTCACCCGCCTGGTCGACCAGCCGGGCCTGCTGCTGTCGATGGTTTTCGTCGCCGGCCTTTTCGGGATCGGGCTCGGTTACCCGGGCCAGCCGCACGTGGTCAATCGCTTCATGGCGCTGCGGTCGAAATCCGAAATCCGCTTTGCCCGCTTGATCGCCCTGGCCTGGGCCGCGGTGATCTACGTCGGCATGGTCATCGTGGGCTGGGCCGGGCGCGTGCTGATGCCGGAGCTGGCCGACGGGGAGTCGGTGTTGCTCGAACTGGCCGTGGACCTGCTGCCGGCGATTCTCGGCGGTCTCGTCGCCGGGGGTGTCCTGGCCGCGATCATGTCCACCTCCGACAGTCAGCTCCTGGTGGCCGGGTCGGCGGTCAGCCACGACCTTCGGCGCGGGCGTGTGTCGCTGGCGGTCGACCGCATGGTCATCGTGTTGCTCGGCCTGGCGGCCGTGGGGCTGGCGCTGTGGTTTCCCGCCTCGATCTTCGAGCGCGTGCTCTTTGCCTGGCAGGCGCTGGGCAATGCCTTCGGACCGCTCCTGTTGGTCATGCTCTTCTCGGGTGGAGTTCGCCCCGGTTACCGCCTGGCGGCCATGCTGGTCGGTTTCGGCCTGACGGTGACGATCAGCTTCTTCCCGCAGGCGCCGGGCAACGCCATCGAGCGCCTGCTGCCGCTGTTCATCGCCCTGTTCATCGCCCTGGCGGGAAGGCAGCGGCGATGAGCGACTGGCTGATCGGGGCCCTGACGCTGGTTTTCGCCGTCCACCTTGCGGCGTTCGCGGCGCTGGGGCTGCGCCGGCGCGAGGTCTACTACCTTGCTCTGGTGGTCACTTTCGGCCTGTTGACCGCCTCGTTCGCCTTGCGGCTGTGGGAGGCCGGGCCCGTAGTGGCGGACCGGGCGCTGCACCAGTGGCTGCGCTACGGCGCCTGGGCGGCGGCGGTGATTTCGGTAAGCTGGACGGCGCTGCGGGTGCGCCGCAGGATTCAGGCCGGTCGGCAGAATTGCTCGTAGAGCGTGCCCATGAGCGCCCGGACTTCCTCGCTGGCCAGCGAGTAGTAAATTGCCTGCTGCTCGCGCCGGGTCTTGACCAGGCCGGCGTTGCGAAGCACCGCCAGGTGCTGCGACAGTGCGGACTGGCTCAACGGCAGGTGCTGGTTGAGTTCGCTGACCGACAGCTCCGTGTCGAGCAAGTGGCACAGGATCATCAGCCGGTGCGGGTTGGCCATGAGCTTGAGAAAGCCGGCGGCGTTTTCCGCGTGCTGCTCCATCTCCTGGGGAGAGGGCATTTCCAGGCGTTCGGGGGTCGGAATTGTGGAAGCGGTAGCCATAACGGGCAATTATTGCGCATTTCCGGGCGATTTCGCAAAAGATTTGTTTCGGTAGCCGCGTTCTTTCGTTCCTTCGTTCCGGCGCAGCAGCCGTCGGAGCCCGTTTTGGTCCGTTGAGCCGGGCAGGCTACAATGGCAAGTTTCCGTTAAATCGCGATTTCACGCCATGAGCCAGACTGCCGAAACGCTTTCGAGTACGCCCAGCACCGAATCCGACCTGCCTTTGCGGGTGGTGACGGCCGCCAGCCTGTTCGACGGGCACGACGCCGCCATCAACCTGATGCGCCGGCTGATCCAGGGCGAGGGTTGCGAGGTGATCCACCTGGGGCACAACCGCGCGGTTTCGGAGATCGTGCGCTCCGCGATCTGCGAGGACGCCGACGCGATTGCGGTCAGCTCCTACCAGGGCGGCCACATGGAGTACTTCAAGTACATGGTCGACATGCTCGAGGAGCTGGGCGCCGGGCACATCAAGGTCTTCGGCGGTGGCGGCGGCACGATCACGCCCGACGAAATCCGCGAGCTGGAGGGCTACGGCGTGACCCGCATCTATCATCCGGCCGACGGGATGAAGATGGGGCTCAAGGAAATGATCGGGGACCTGGTCGAGCGGACTCGCCAGGCCCGCGCGCAGCGGGATTTCGGAGCCGGGGACGAGGGCTCGGAGAGTGACCAGGTTCTGGCCTCGCGGCTGTCTTCCATCGAGAGCGGTTCGATTTCCGAACACGAGCTTGCGCAGCTGCGCAAGTCGGCCGAAGCGTCCAACGGCGTGCCGGTGGTCGGCCTCACGGGCACGGGCGGCGCCGGCAAGTCGTCGGTGACCGACGAGCTGCTCAACCGCTTCCTCCAGTTCTTCCCCGAGATGCGCATCGCCGTGCTGGCCGTCGACCCGACGCGCCGCCGCACGGGCGGGGCGCTGCTGGGGGACCGCATCCGCATGAACTCGCTGCGATCTGAGCGGGTGTTCATGCGCTCGATGGCGACGCGTCGCCAGCACCTGGCGACCTCCGAGGTGGTGGCCGATTCGCTGGCGCTGCTGCGCACCTCCGGTTTCGACCTGGTGATTCTGGAGACCGCCGGCATCGGCCAGTCGGATTCCGAAGTGGTCGACCTGGTCGATTTCCCGGCCTACGTGATGACCTCCGACTACGGCGCGGCCAGCCAGCTCGAGAAAATCGACATGCTCGACTTCGCCGAGCTGGTCGTGCTCAACAAGTTCGACCGCCAGGGCTCACAGGACGCGCTCAGGGACGTTCGCAAGCAGTGGAAGCGCAACCGCTTGGCTTTCGACCTGGCCGACGAGAACGTGCCGGTGTACCCCACCATCGCCAGCCAGTTCAACGATCCGGGCGTGACCTGGATGTTCGCCAACCTGTGCCGGCTGCTGCGAGAGCAGGAAGTCGACGGCGAGAGCAGGGGCTGGGGCACCGAGCGTTGCGATTATGAGCCGGCG
>JAASTB010000277.1 GCA_021767625.1 Wenzhouxiangella sp. | reverse complement strand
TGCGCGCGCCTGGCAGATCGCCGCGCTGCTGGTCTTCGAGGCGGGGCTGATCGTGCTCGGCGGACTCGTCCTGGGCATCGCCATGGCCCTGGGCGCCATCGTCGCGCTCGGCCCCTGGCTGCTCGACGTCTTCGGCCTGGCGGTGGGCGTGACCGGGCCCGAGCCCTGGCAGTGGGCCGTGCTGGGCGGCATCTTCCTCGTCGGCTTGCTGGTGGCCCTGGTTCCGGCCATCATGGCCTATCGCCGCACCCTCGCCGACGGTATGCAGGTTCGGCTTTGAACCCCGCGCCGGCTGGGCTGTCTGCATATGCGTGAAATCGAATCAATGAACGGGAGTGCCATGAAGAACGCGATGATCCTCGCGACCGCCGCTTTCGGCCTGCTGCTGGCCGGATTCGCCGCCGCCGAGGAAGTGCGCGAGGTCGAGTGGATGGACCTCATGCCGGAAGAAGAGCAGACCGCCTGGGACGAGGCCTCCAAGAACGTTGACCATTCCGGCTACGCCTCGGCGGAGGAATTCCAGTCCTGGGAGACCGTCGGCGAGTTCGACGGCCAGAAGATCCGCATTCCCGGCTTCGTCGTGCCGGTCGAGACCGACGGCGAGGGCAAGCTCAGGACCTTCTTCCTCGTGCCCTACTTCGGCGCCTGCATCCACGTGCCCCCGCCGCCGGCCAACCAGATCATCTACGGCCGCCTCGAAGAACCCATCGAGATGGTCAACATCTGGGATGCGTTCTACATGGAAGGCACCCTGAACATCGAGGAAGTCTCCAACGAAACCGCCGACTCCGCCTACACCATGGCGGTGGATTCGCTGGAGTTGTACTCCGATTAAGCGCATCGCCAATGAATTTCACGCAGAGCCGCAGAGGGGCGGAGTGCGCAGAGAAATTCAAGATCAAAAGCACAACCGCAAAGGCGCAAAGAACGCGAAGAAATCAAAAGAGCAATTAAGCTGGTACGACTTTGGATAAGGAAGTAATTGGTTGGCTCAATTGGAGTATTCCCTGAGTCATTTGGTTTCCTCCCTTTCTTCTTTGCGCTCTTTGCGTCTTGGCGGTTAAAGCTTCTTTGTTTTCCTCTGCGCGCTCCGCTCCCCTGCGGCTCTGCGTGAGAACCCAACAGCAACGCGACATGAGAGGCACATGATGAAACGACTACTGCTTGGCCTGTTACTCCTCCTCCCGACCCTGGCACTCGCCCAGGACAACAGCGGCAACGACGAGCAGAAGGTGCTGTCGGCCGAGGTCCTGTGGGAGCTCGACCGTATCGGCTCGCCGGTGATCTCGCCGGACGGCGGCTGGATCGTGGCGCCGGTGACCGACTACGACGTCGAGGAAGACACCGGCGAGACGCGCCTGTGGCTGTTCGCCGCCGACGGGTCGGTCGAGCGGCCGCTGACCGTGGAAGGCCAGGATGCCTCCAGCCCGGCATTCTCCCCGGACGGTGACCGCCTGGCCTTCGTCGCCAAGCGCGGCGACGACGAAGCTGGCCAGATCTACCTGATCAACATGGACGGCCCCGGCGAAGCGCAGAAGCTCAGCGACGTGCCCACCGGTGTCGGCGGCCTGAAGTGGGTCGGCGAGCATATCTACTTCGTCTCCAGCGTCTATCCCGACATGGACTGGGAAGAGATGCAGGAAAAGCTCAAGGAGGAAAAGGACTCCAAGGTCTCCGCCCACCAGTGGAACGCCCTGCCTTATTCGTCCTGGGATCACTGGATCGACGAAGAGCGCCAGAACCACGTCTTCCGCATGCCGGCCGACGGCGGCGATGTCGAGGCGATCACCCAGCCGCTCGGCCGCCAGCTTTCGCGATCGGGTGCGGGTGCCGGCAGCTATGACGTGCATCCCGACGAGACCCATATCGCCTTCGTGGCCGACCGCAAGCTCGACGGCGTGAATCCCGACTACGACGTCTTTCTCGCCGAGATCGGCGCCGAGTCGGCCGACAACCTGACGGCCGACAACGAAGCCACCGACAGCACGCCGATGTTCAGCCCGGACGGCGACACCCTGGCCTACCTGCAGCAGGACATCGCCGGCTTCTACGGCGACACGCAGGACATCGTGCTCGTCGATCTCGACTCGCTCGAGCAGCGCAACATCACCGAAGACTGGGATCGCTCGGCCTCCGGCCTGGTCTGGGCGCCGGACTCGAACGGCTTCTTCGGCAGCATCCAGGATGAAGGCACGGTGCGCGTGTTCTTCATCGGCACCGACGGCGAGCCGCGCGCGATCACCGCCGACACCAGCTACGGCGACCTGGCCGTCGCCGCCAACGGCACCCTGGTCGGCACCAACGAAAGCTTCCTCTATCCGCCGCGCCTGGTTCGCATCGATGCCGACAGCGGCGAGGCCGAGCGCCTGAGCACCATCAACGCCGAACTGCTCGATTCGGTCGATGCCGGCAGCTACGAGTCGGTGACCTACACCGGCCACGACGGCGCCGACATCCAGATGTGGGTCAACTATCCGCCGGGCTTCGACGAGAGCAAGGAATACCCGCTGTTCCTGCTCATCCACGGCGGCCCGCACGGCTCGATCAACGACGTCTTCCACTTCCGGTGGAACGCCCAGACCTTCGCGTCCTGGGGCTACGTGACCGCCTGGCACAACTTCCACGGCTCCTCGGGCTTCGGCCAGGACTTCGTCGACTACATCAACCCGGACTGGATCACCGCGCCGTACAACGACACCATCGCCGCGGCGGAATGGTTCGCCGACAAGGAATGGATCGACAGCGATCGAATGGTCGCCGGCGGCGGCAGCTACGGCGGCTACCTGTCGTCGATTCTGCTCGGCAAGCCGCATCCCTTCAATGCACTGATGATCCACGCGCCGGTCTACAACATGTACTCGCAGATGGCCGCCGACTTCGCGGTGCACGCCGTGCGCTTCGGCAACTTCTGGGAGAACCCGGAAATCTACAAGGAGATCTCGCCGCACTACTACGCCGAGGACTTCGACACCCCGGCGCTGATCATCCACGGCCAGCAGGACCTGCGCGTGCCGGTCGGCCAGGCCTTCGAACTGTTCCGCACCCTGCAGAGCAAGGACATCGAGTCGCGCCTGATCTACTTCCCCGACGAAAACCACTGGGTACTCAAACCCAACAACTCGCTGTACTGGTACGACGAAGTCCGCAAATGGTTCGCCAACTTCGCCGAGCCGGGTCCGCAGTAAGACCGTTTAACCACGGAACACACGGAAAGCACGGAAGAGGGGCGCCAGGAAACGGCGCCCCTTTTTTGTGCAAGCTCGGTGGCATCGATCCCCAAGATCTTTAAAACGCAAAGACGCAAAGCGGCAAAGGACGCAACGAAAGGCCTAAAACCAAAGAACCACGGAAAACACGGAAGACCACGGAAAAGGCAATTTCTGAAAAAGGGTCTTCCCGTGTATTCCGTGCTTTCCGTGGTTACAAGGTTTTGACTTTAGTCGCACAGGGCCCGATCGAGGTCGTCCCAGAGATCGTCGACGGCTTCGATGCCGACCGACAGACGCATCAGGCGGTTGTCGATGCGCAGTGCCTTTCTTTTTCCGTCGGTCAGCTTGGCGTGGCTGGTCTTCGACGGCTGGCTGATGGTCGTCTCCACGCCGCCGAGGCTGACGGCCGGGCGGATGAGTTCGAGGCGGTCGAGGAAGGCTTCCGGCTCG
>JAASTB010000276.1 GCA_021767625.1 Wenzhouxiangella sp. | reverse complement strand
CTGCCGCACCTGTTCAAGGCCCAGCGCCAGATCGACATCGAGCAGATGCCGACGCCGGCGACCAAGCTGGCCGTGTTTCGCAATACGCTCTCTCGCCTGCTCGACGCCGGCTACGAGTTCATCGGCATGGACCACTTCGCCCGGCCCGACGACTCCCTGGTCAAGGCCAAGCGAAACGGCACCATGGTGCGCAACTTCCAGGGCTACTCGACCCACGGCGGGCTGGACCTGATCAGCTTCGGCCCCAGCGCCATCAGCCAGGTCGGCGACAGCTTCGCGCAGAACCACCGCAAGCTCGAGGACTGGGTAGTCTCCCTGATCGAAGGCCGGCTGCCGACCGCCCGCGGCCTGACCCGCAACACCGACGACCGCCTGCGCGGCGACATCATCGAGCGCATCATGTGCAGCGGGCAGCTCGTCTACCGCGACATCGAGCGGGACTACCAGCTCGTCTTCAAGCGCTATTTCGCCGACGAGCTCGAGCGACTGCAGCCCCTGGCCGACGACGGCCTGATCGAGTTCCACGATGGGGGCTTCGAGGTGACCGCCAACGGCCTGTTGTTCCTGCGCGCCATCGCCAAGGTCTTCGACGCCTATCTCGCGCCCGCGGGGCAGTCGCGCGGCCGCTTCTCGCGAATCGTCTAGGAGCCCCATGAGCCCGACCAGCGACCAGACCGATCTCGCCGGCCAGGAGCATTCCTGCAACGATTGCGTGCTGTTCAGCCTCTGTTTCGCCCAGGATATCGATCCGGACGAGCGCGAACGCCTCAACGGCGTGATTCGCCGCCGCCAAGGCGTGCACCGCAGCGCCCACTTGCACCACGGCGGCCAGTCGGCGCGACAGCTGGCCGTGCTGCGCTCGGGATCGATCAAGGCCTACCAGGTCTCGCGGGAGGGCGATGAACTGGTCACCGGCTTCTACCTGCCCGGCGACGTCATCGGCCTCGACGCGTTTTCCACCGGCGAACACACCGGCTCGGCCGTCGCGCTTGAGGAATGCCGCCTGTGCGAAATCCCGGTCAGCGACTTCCACAAGATGCTCGGCGAGAGTCCGCGGCTCAACCAGGTCATGCTGCGTCTGCTGGCCGAGGAAATGGCCGAAGCGCGCCGGTTGCTGCTGGTCGTGGGCCGGCTGGACGCGAAGACGCGCGTGGCCCTTTTCCTGCTGAGCCTCTCCCGGCGACTCGAGCGCCGCGGGCTCGACCCCGACCTGTTCCGCCTGTCGATGGACCGCCGCGACATCGCCAACTACCTGGGCCTGACCATCGAGACCGTCTCTCGCACGCTCTCGGCCCTGCAGCGCGACGGCGTCATTCACGTGCGCGGCAAGAACGTGCGCATCCTCGATCGCCGCGCGCTTGGCGAACTGGCGCATCTCGATGAGGGCAGCCGACCGCAACGGGCGGCCGGCTGACCCGGAAGAACGACCGCCCTATTCCTCGTAAGGCAGCCGCGTCGCCGACACCAGGTGGCTGAAGAACAGGGCGTTGGCGAACAGTTTCTCGCCGCCGCGCCAGTAACCGCGGAAAAGCGGCTCGTCGGCGATACGGACCACCCGGCCCGAACAGTGCCTGCTGACGCTGATCGCCGGCGTGCCGGACAGTTCTTCCCGATTGGTCGCGGACAGGTAGCCGGCCGCCAGCGGATCGTCGGCATAGACGCCGACCTGCGCGTAGGCGTTGTCGACGGGCTTGAGCCGATGGGCGCCCTGTCGGAACAGCACCAGGTCCTCGTCGGCATAACCCCAGGCCAGCGGATGCGTCGGGTCGATGTCGACGCGCAGCGCGGTGCCGCCGATCATTTCGCGAGCATAGTCCTGCCGGTAGTCGCCGTAGGCCTTGCGCTCGGGTCCGGTGGTTTCTTCCTCCCCGTTTTCCTCGACCAGGTCCCAGCCCAGATCCAGCGACTCGACCGCGCGGGCGGCCCCGCCGAAAGCCACCAGCGTCCCGCCGCCCTCGACGAAATCGACGATCGCCGACTTGACCGAATCGTCGAGCGAGCCGTACCGGCCCGGCGGAACGATCAGGTGCGTGTGCTCTTCCAGGTCACCGCCGCGCAGCCGCGCGACATCGAGTTGCGCGACCGGCTGCGCCAGACGGGTGTCGAACCAGTGCCAGACCGCGCCGGCGGCGTAGGCGCTCACACCGTGGCCGGTCAGGACGGCGGCACTCACCGGCTCGAGTACCGGCACCGAGGGCGAGCCCAGGTCGACACCGCTGACGGCCATGCCCCGCCCGGCCGCGACGACGTCGACGCCGTACCGCCCGGACAGTTCGGCCAGCACGGGACCGACCGGATCGAGCCGGTCGGGCTGAATGCCGGAGTGAACCACCAGGCTGCCGCGATCGAAGGCGCGCTCACCGTCCGGAATCTTCGTGGTCATCGGCTCGGTCGCGACCTGGACGCGATAGCCCGCGTCGAGCAGGTCGGCCAGCAGCGCATCGGCGCGATACTGGTTCCAGGGAACGATCCAGGCCAGCGCGTCGGTGGCCACGGCCCCGGGTTCGTGGACCGGCGTTTCGGACAGGGCGTCGCCGACCGAAGGCAGGCGGCGAACGGTCGTCAGCGGCAGGTCGTGGGCCTCGGCCATGGGCCAGGCCGAGACATCGTAGAAGGTCTCGACATCCATTTCGGTGACGGCCTCGAAAACCGACTTCAACAGCAGGTAGGCATCCTGGTCGGCCGGAATGGCCCAGGCCGATCCGGGCGGGTAGGATTCATCGCCGATTTCGACCGTCTCGTCGACGGGATGGACGACGACGTCGTGATTGAGCAGCATGCCGATCAGCGCATTTGCCCGCGCCGGGTCGCCGCCGTCGCCCAGCAGCCAGCCGGCCTGGTCCCAGTCGCCGGCGCGCTCGCGCACGTTTTCGAAGAAATCGCGCTGGTAGGCCACGAGATCGCCGGCATTGGCAAGCGCCCCGTCCAGCGTCGAAATGCTCGTGCGGACCTGGTTGGCGACCGTTTCCTCGAATCGCTTGAGACCGTAATCGCTTTCCTGGACCGCGCCGCGACTGGAGCTCTGTTCGAAGAGGATGCCGATTCCGCCGGTTACGTCGGGATACGTCGAGCCCTTGCCGATGTAGAAGTCGTCGAAGGACTCGCGCGCGTAGAAGGGTTGCCCGGCTGAGTCCAGTGCGCGGCCGTGATACTCGGCAATCGCGCCGGTCAGCGCCTGGTTGGCGTCCGGGATCAGCGGGTTGGCGCGCTCGGGAATGCCCGGCTGGAAGAAGAAGGTACTGTTGCGACCCATTTCGTGGTGGTCGGTGATCACGTGCGGCCGCCACCGGTGGTAGTGACGCAAGCGGTTTTGCGAAACGGGATGGACGACCGGCAGCCAGTCGCGGTTGAGATCGAACCAGTAGTAGTTGGTGCGCCCGTCGGGCCAGCCCTCTTCGTGTTCGCGGTCGTCCGAGTCGGCCGAGGGGTGGTTGCCGCGGTGCATGTTCACCCAGTGCGCAAAGCGATCGATGCCGTCGGGATTGATGGCGGGTTCCATGACCAGGACTATTTCGTCGAGCCAGCGCTCGACGCGCTCGTCCTGACCGGCGGCGAGATACCAGGCCATGACCAGGGCCGCGCTCGCGCCGGAGGCTTCGTTGCCGTGCACCGAGTAACCCATCCAGACCACGGGCGGACCCTCGCCGCTGCGGGCGGCCTTACGCCGG
>JAASTB010000275.1 GCA_021767625.1 Wenzhouxiangella sp. | reverse complement strand
GTGGTCTTACCGGCGCCCTGCAGGCCGGCCAGCAGGATGACCACCGGCGCCTGGCGGTCCAGGGCGAGCGGCGCCTGCTCGTCGCCGAGGACGTGCTTGAGCTCCTCGTGGACCACCTTGATGAGGGCCTGGCCGGGCTTGAGGCTCTTGGTGACCTCCTGCCCCACGGCGCGATCATTGACGCGGGCGATGAAATCCTTGACCACCGGCAGCGCGACGTCGGCCTCGAGCAGGGCGACGCGCACCTCGCGAAGGGATTCGCGGATGTTGTCCTCGGTCAGCCGGCCGCGGCTGCGCAGCCGCTCCAGTGAACCGGAAAGTCGTTTACTGAGCTGGTCGAACATGAGAATGCTTCTTACGAGTCGTCATCGAGACCATTATACTGGGCCGGAGTTTCCTGCAGTCGGTCATCCTTGGACAAGAACGCCCTGATCCACCTGCTGCCGATCGTGATCTACCTATTCGGCGCCGCCGACCTGGTCCTGGCGCAAGTTCGCGAGCGGCGACGTTTCCGCCACGCCGGCCTGTTCATGGCCGCCCTGGGCGTGGTTCTGCACGGCTTTTCGCTGACCCACGCCATCGACACGTCGGCCGGCTGGGACGCGAACTTCGTCAACATGCTCTCGCTGGCCGCGCTGCTCATCATGGGCACCCTCGTGGCTACCGCTGCGGCCTGGACCAGGGCCGGCGAGGCCTGCATCATCGCCGCCCCCGGCGCGGCGCTTTGCGTGGCGCTGCAGTGGCTGCTGCCGGTCGATTCGCTGATCCTCGGCGAGATCACCGTCACCGTGCGGCTGCACATCGTCAGCTCCCTGCTCGCCTACAGCCTGCTCAGCATCGCCGCCATCAATGCGCTGATGCTCGCCGCCCAGGACTATGCCCTGCGCCATCCCCGCCTGGTGCGCCGGCTCGAGTTCCTGCCCCCGCTGACCGTCATCGAGACGATCATGTTCCGGCTGATCCTGGCCGGCTGGCTGCTGCTGTCGCTGAGCCTGGCGACGGGGCTGGTCTTCGTCGACAATCTCTTCGCCCAGCACCTGGTGCACAAGAGCGCGCTGTCGATCCTGTCCTGGCTGCTGTTCGGGCTGCTGTTGCTCGGGCGCTGGCGCCTGGGCTGGCGCGGCCGCCGGGCCGTACGCTGGACCCTGATCGCCATGACCGTCCTGGCCCTGGCCTATTTCGGCAGCAAGCTGGTACTGGAGGTCCTGCTCGACCGAAGCTGGCAGATAGCCGCCGGCTCCTGAGTCGATATGACCGAAGCGCCCCTGTCCGCACTGTTCATCCTGCTGGCCGTCCTGATCGTTCTGTCCGCCTTTTTCTCGAGCTCGGAGACCGGGCTGGTCGCGCTCAACCGCTACCGCATGCGCCACCAGGCCAACAGCGGGCACCGCGGCGCGCGCCTGGCCCAGCGCCTGCTGGCCAAGCCCGACCGGATGTTCGGCATCATCCTGCTGGGCAACAACCTGGTCAATATCCTGGCTGCGTCCGTCGCCACCGTCATCGCGATCCGACTGCTCGGCGAGTCCGGCATTCTCGCTTCCACCCTGGCGCTGACCGCGGTCATCCTGGTTTTCGCCGAGGTCGCCCCCAAGACCCTGGCTGCACTCAAGCCCGAGCGAATTGCCTACCCGGCAAGCTACGTGCTGGTGCCGCTGCTCAAGCTGCTCTACCCGGCCGTCTGGCTGGTCAACCTGCTCGCCGCCGCGCTGCTGCGGCCCTTCGGTGCGCACCGGGCGGGAGGCGCACAGGACTCCATCAGCCGAGAGGAGCTGCGCACCCTGGTCAAGGAGGGCGGCCGGCACATTTCGATGGATCACCGGCAGATGCTGATCAACATCCTCGACCTCGAGCACGGCTCGGTCGACGACGTCATGGTCCCCAGGCAGGACATCGTCGGCATCGACCTCGAGGCCGACTGGGAAGACATCCTGCTCACCCTGGAGACCAGCATCTACACCCGGCTGCCGGTCTGGCGCGGCGACCTCGACAACATGATCGGGCTGTTGCACATCCGCTCGGTGCTGCCCGGACTGACGCAGGGGCTCCTCAATCGCGACACGCTGGAAAACGCCATCCGCTCGCCCTATTTCGTCCCCGAGGGAACACCGCTGACCCAGCAACTGCTTGAATTCCAGACGCGCGAGCGGCGCCTCGGCCTGGTGGTCGACGAGTACGGCGATATCCAGGGCCTGATCACGCTCGACGACATCCTGGAAGAAATCGTCGGCGAGTTCACCAGCGAACGCCGTCACCGCCAGCGCATGGTGCGCAAGCTCGAGAACGGCGACTGGATCGTCGACGGCGGTGCCACCGTTCGCATGCTCAACCGCCGCTTTGACTGGGATCTGCCGATCACGGGCGCCAAGACCCTCAACGGCCTGATCCTCGAACACCTCGAATCACTGCCCGACGGCCGCACCAGCCTGCGCATCGGCCCCCACACGTTCACCATCGTCGACATGGTCGACAAGCGGATTCGCAAGGTGCAGGTGCGGCAGGAGCGGGACTAGGTTTTCGTCATCGCCACCAGCTGCGCCACCAGCCGGGGCCAGTCGACCAGGCGGCGGTGGCCGACGACGTCGAGGTGCGGCAACCCCCGTCCCTCCACGATGTAGAAGCCGCCTGATTCGTGCGGGGCGACGCCGTCGATGTGGCAAATATTGCGGTCGAGGCGGCAGGCCAGCCCGGCCCGGCGATAGGGAAACTCGTCGAACATGCGCAGCACCGTCGCGCCCAGAGCCGCGGCGCCGCCGCCGAGACGGGAGAGGTTTTCCACGGCGCGCTGGCTGATGCGCCGGCTCGGTACGTCCTCGTGGGTATACAGGCGGGCATCCATTGCCACCGGACGCCAGTCGAGCAGGCGCAGGTCGCGCATCCAGCCCGAAACCCGGCCCTCCATGTGCCCGAAATTGAACGCGCCGGTCAGCTCGGCCAGATCGAGCCGATCGATCTCGACCTGGGCGGCCAGCGCCGGCAGCGAGCCGAAGGGCCGCTCGATGACGAGGTCGCCGAGGCGAATCCCGCCCGAAAAGGCCCGGATATCGATGCCCCCGGAAAAGGCAATCCGATCGCCGCTGACCTGCACTCCGGGAAAGCTGCCCGACAACTGCCCGGAAAACGTCGGAATGCCGAGCATCTCGGTCAGTGCCGACAACTCCAGGGGGGCGATATGCGCATCCAGGGTCAGCGAGCGCTGCCCGGGATCGCCACCCTGAACAGCCAGGCGCTCGACCACGAAGGCGCCGTCGAGCAGCGGAAGCCTGAGGGGCTCGACGAGCCCCCACGCCGAGGGCTCGCCCGCCGCCGCGAGGCGGGAGCTGCCGAAGGCGAGGCTGAACAGTTCGAGTGCATCCCAGGTCAGCTCGGCCCGCAGATCGTCCTTCGAGCGGTCGAAGGAGCCCTCGAGCGAATCGATGGCGGCCCGTCCGGCCGCATCGCGAACGTCGACGCCCTCGAAATCCACGCGGACGGACTGCAGGTCGCCCGAACGCCAGGCAAGGGCGGCCGAGACTTCGCCCTCGGTCTCTAGATCGCCGAAACCGCGCGACGAAGCCAGCCCGTCGCCCCAGCGCCGCCACGCCCCCGGGAACTCGAGCCGGGCACGCTCGACGATCAGCTCGGCCAGGCGCCAGCCGCCCTCCCCCATTGCCAGCGTGAAGCCACCGTCGGCCTCGAC
>JAASTB010000274.1 GCA_021767625.1 Wenzhouxiangella sp. | reverse complement strand
GGTCGCCGAAGAACTCGCGCCCGTTGCAGCCGCCGCCCCCAAGCCGGTTTTCGGCTGCTGGTTGGGCGGGGCCTCGGCACGCGAGGCCTACGAGGCCTTCGCTGCCGCCGACCTGCCGGGCTTCCTGTCGCCGGCCGACGCCGTGGCCGCTTTCCTGGCCCTGCAGGAGTATCGCGCCAACCAGGTGGCGCTGATGGAGACGCCCTCGGAGATGCCGACTTCGGCGGTCATGGATCCCGACTCGGTTGCCGTCATCATCGAGCGGGCCCACGACGAGGGCCGCCGCTGGCTCAGCGAGGTCGAAGCCAAGTGCGTGCTTTCTTCCTACGGCATCCCGGTTGTCACGACCCGCCAGGCCGGCTCGCCCGAGGAAGCTGCGACCCTGGCGACCGAGATCGGGTTTCCGGTGGCGCTGAAGGTGATTTCGCCCGACATTTCGCACAAGTCGGATGTCGGCGGGGTCGTGCTCGACCTGGAATCCGCGAATGCCGTGCGCGAAGCCGCCGAGGGCATCGCCCGCCGGGTCGCAAGGCACGGCAACGCCCGGCTCGACGGGTTCTCGGTGCAGCAGATGGTTCGCCGCGCCCACAGCGTGGAGTTGATCGTCGGTGCGAGTACGGACCCGGTCTTCGGCCCGGTGATGCTCTTCGGCAGCGGGGGTACGGCGGTGGAAGTCGTCGGCGACACGGTCGTCGGCCTGCCGCCGCTGAACATGAGCCTGGCCCGCCAGATGGTCGACCGGACCCGGGTCGCGAAACTGCTCGCCGGCTACCGTCACCGGCCGGCGGCTCGGGTCGACCTGGTCTGCGACGTACTCGTGCGGGCCGCCCGCCTCATGACCGACCTCGAGGCGGTCGAGTCGATCGACATCAACCCGCTGCTGGCCGACGACCTGGGTGTGGTGGCGCTCGACGCCCGCATCGAACTGCGATCCACCGAGGCCGGTCCGCGGCGGCGTCCGGCGATCGCGCCGTACCCCACGCACCTGACCGAAAGCCTGCCCTTCGCCGACGGCGAGATCACCATCCGGCCGATCCGCCCCGAGGACGAGCCGGCGCACCGCGACTTCTTCAACAGTCTGGAAGCCGAGGACATCCGCTTCCGTTTCTTCGGCGTGATCCGCGAGCCGGAGCACTCGCAGCTGGCGCGTTTCACCCAGATCGACTACGAGCGCGAGATGGCTTTCATCGCCGTCGACGAGCAGCGACGCACCCTGGGCGTGGCGCGCATCGCGAAGGATTCCTCCGGCCATCGCGCCGAGTTCGCCGTCGTCGTGCGCTCCGACATCAAGGGGCGCGGCCTGGGCCGCATCCTGCTGCAAAAGCTAATCGATCACTGCCGGGAAACCGGCGTTCGCGAGGTGGTCGGCCAGGTCCTTCAGCAGAATACGCGGATGCTGGGCCTGGCCGAGGACCTGGGTTTCAGGCTCGGCCCGATCGACGAGGACGGCATCCGGGAAGTTGTCCTGGAACTGGCCGAAGCGCGGGAGGACGGCGCATGACGGCCGTCCTCCCGACCCGACTCAGGGTGCCTCGAAGCGGTCGCTGAAGAGGGCGTCCTCGCGCGGCTGCGATTCGTAGGCACCCATGTCCAGGCCGCCGCCGAACACGCGCTGGAAGGCACTGCCGCGCTGGTCGTAATCGGGGGCGTAGCTCCCGGCGCTTCCGGCGTCGATGGCCGGGCTGCCCGCCGCCAGGGCATGCGTGCGGCCGTTTGTGCCACCGTTGTCGGCCAGGGGCAGCAGCATCGGGTCCTGGTAGAGGATGTTGCCGCCGTCATCGGTGAACTCCGAATCGGCACCGGAAAGCAGCGAGCTCTGGACGTTGCAGGCGGTTGCCGTCGTGCGCAGGTCCTGCTCCTCGGCACCCGATGCCCCCGTGTTGCCGTCGAACAGCGAGTTGTAGACGTTGCAGTCGCCGGTCTGGGTCGTCAGGATGCCGCCACCTTCGTTGACGGCGGCGTTGTCGGCAACGGTTGAATACTTGATCGTCAGCTGCTGGTCGCCGAAGGAGGCGACTGCCCCCCCGTTGCCCGCTGCGGTATTGCCCGACAGGGTGGAACTCTCCAGGAACAGTTGGCTGCCGGTTCCCAGTTCGATGTTGATCGCACCGCCGCTCCCCGCCGCTTCGTTGCCAGACCATTCGCTGTACTTCACCTCGGCCAGGAGGTTCTCTGAACCCGGCGAGTAGAGATCGAGGCCACCGCCGCCCACGCCGGCGCTGTTGCCGGTGAAGATCGATGAGCCGATTCCGAATTGGTTCAGGGTGCCGTTGACCTGGAGGCCGCCGCCGTAGGTGCCGGTGGCCGTGTTGTCGGCGAATCGAGCGTACTCGAAGCGCACGTCGCCGCCGCTGGCGTTGACCACGATGCCGCCCCCGTACTCCCCGGAATTGTTGATTACATCGATATTCCGGCCCTCGACGTCGCCCGAGTAGTTTGCCGTGACGCTCAGGCCACCCCCACGGCCCGTGCCTTCGGCCGTATTGCCTGCGATGGTGACCTCGCTCATGGACAGGCCGGAGTCGCCGGTGTTGATCACGGCCGCGCCGCCGTTGCCGTCGCTTGCCGAATTGTTCGTGAACTCGGCGCCGTACAGGCGCACCGGTGTCGCGCTGCCGACGATGATCTCCGCCGCGCCGCCGGAATAGGCTGCCGTGTTGCCGGTGAAGCGGGTCGGCTCGTCGGTGTAGGGGCTGGCCTCGGCCAGGAAGTAGTTCTCCGGGTTGCCCACGGTTCCGAAGCCGTCCCCGCGCGAAAACCAGACGCCGCCGCCGTTCTGTCCGGCCAGGTTGGTCTGGAAGGTGACGCCGCGCAGGCGTATCTTGCCGAAACCGTTCTGCCCGGTGCCGGTGTCGACGACGGCGATCGCGCCGCCGTACTCGACCGAGCTGTTCGAAGAGAACAGCGCGTCGCGGGAGTCCAGGGAAACGCCGTATCCGCCCTGGGAGATCACGTTGACGGCGCCGCCGTTTCCGTACTTGGCGTCATTGCCGGTAAAGGACGTCGAGTTGTTGAGCGAGAGGCTGCCGGTCGGCGATCGCCAGTCGATGGCGCCGCCGCTGCCCTGGGATTCGTTGTCGGCGAAGGTCACCACGTAGGCGTCCAGGGCGTGGATCGGTGCATCGACCGCGATTGCCCCGCCGCGGCTGCCGTTGGCGGTCGTCTCGTTTCCCGAGACTTCCGAGCGGAAGAGCGTCAGCCGGGAAATGACGTCGTCGGGATGACTGTGCCAGATCGCGCCGCCCGCCTGGGCCGCCGTGTTACCGGTCAGCGTGCAGTCTTCGAGCGAGAGCTCCCGGCCGTGCGAGCGGATGGCGCCGCCGTAGTCTCCACCGCCTCCGGTGATGGTCAGCCCACGGAGTTCCACGTCTTCCGCGTGGAATCCGTCGGCCTGGTACTTCTGGTACATCGCCGGCGCGGCGCCGCTGCCCTGGATGGTGATGCGTTCCTCCCCGTCGATGATCACCGATTCGCCGATGGGCAGGGTCGAGCCGTCGTAGTAGCCGCTCGAAGAGGTGCCGAGCGTGATCGTGCCGCTCAGGCCCGAGGCGAAGACGATGGTGTCCTGGCCGCTGTCGCCGGCCGGGCAGCCGCCGCCATAGTTGCCGTTGGACGTGGCTGCGTAGAGGGCGCCGCGGAGGCTGCAATGATCGGGTGAAATGCTGTCGTCGAGCGTGTCGACGGTGAT
>JAASTB010000273.1 GCA_021767625.1 Wenzhouxiangella sp. | reverse complement strand
TTATCTATCCCGGCGCGGGATACGGCGGCTCCTGCTTTCCCAAGGACGTTCGCGCCCTGGCCAGCACCGCGCGTGAGCATGGTTTGGACCCGGAATTGATTTCGGCCGTGGAGTCGGTCAACGACCGGCAGAAGAAGCATCTTTTCGAGTTGGTCGCCCGCCACTACGTCGGCGGCGAGAATCTCCGCGGTAAGACTTTCGCGCTGTGGGGCCTGTCCTTCAAGCCCGATACCGACGATATGCGCGAGGCCTCCAGCCGCACACTCATTGCACAGTTGCGGGAAGCCGGTGCATCGGTGCAGGCTTACGACCCGGAAGCGATGGACGAGGCACGGCGGGTATTCGGTGAGCCCGAGGGCCTGGTCTTTTGCGACAGTTCAGAAGCGGCCCTGGAAGGTGCCGATGCACTGATCGTGCTGACCGAGTGGAAGCAGTTCCGCAGCCCCGACTTTCGATTGCTCGAGCGCTCGCTATCCGACCGGGTCGTGTTCGATGGCCGCAACCTCTACGAGCCCGCTGACGTGGAGTCGATGGGCCTGGCCTACTACGCGATCGGTCGTGGGCGCTCCTGCGCGGCGCTCTCGTGATCGGCGGAAACAACCCACTGGCGACCCGAATCGGAACACTGCGACGATGAGCGACAAACTCAGCAACCACCTGCGCCGGCTCGAGGCGGAGTCGATTCACATCATCCGCGAAGTGGCCGCCGAGTTCTCCAACCCGGTCATGCTCTACTCGATCGGCAAGGATTCCGGCGTGATGCTGCACCTGGCCCGAAAGGCGTTCCATCCGTCGCCGCCGCCGTTCCCGCTGCTCCACGTCGATACCACCTGGAAGTTCCGCGAGATGTACGAGTTTCGCGATCGCATCGCCGCCGAAGCCGGCATGGAGTTGCTCGTGCACACCAATCAGGAAGGCGTCGAGCAGGGAATCGGGCCGTTCACGCACGGCTCGAAGGTGCACACCGACGTGATGAAGACCCAGGCGCTCAAGCAGGCCCTGGACAAGTACGGGTTCGATGCGGCCTTCGGTGGCGCCCGCCGCGACGAGGAACGCTCGCGCGCCAAGGAGCGCGTGTTTTCCTTCCGCGACCGCAACCACCGCTGGGATCCGAAGAACCAGCGGCCCGAGCTGTGGAACATTTACAACGGGCGGGTGCACAAGGGCGAGTCGATCCGCGTGTTCCCGCTTTCCAACTGGACCGAGCTCGATATCTGGCAGTACATCTACGCCGAGGACATCCCGATGGTGCCGCTTTACTTCGCGGCCGAGCGTCCGGTCGTCGAGCGCGACGGCATGCTGATGATGGTCGACGACGAGCAACGCATGCCCCTCGAGCCCGGCGAGAAACCGGAAATGCGAATGGTTCGTTTCCGGACCCTGGGCTGCTGGCCCCTGACGGGCGCGGTCGAGTCGAAGGCGACGACCTTGCTGGAAGTCATCGAGGAGACGATCTCCGTCCGGCACTCGGAACGGCAGGGCCGCGCCATCGACAAGGATTCGGGCGCGAGCATGGAAGAAAAGAAGATGCAGGGCTATTTCTGACTCATGGCTGAAGTCGATATCGAGAAGGTACTGGCGGCGGACTCGCGCAAGGATCTGCTTCGTTTCATCACCTGCGGTTCGGTCGACGACGGCAAGTCGACGCTGATCGGGCGGTTGCTGTTCGACTCCAAGCAGGTCTACGAGGACCAGCTCTCCGCGGTAACACGCGACTCCCGCAAGTGGGGCACGACAGGGGACCAGGCGGATCTCGCCCTGCTGGTGGACGGGCTGCAGTCCGAGCGGGAGCAAGGCATCACCATCGATGTCGCGTACCGCTACTTTTCCACGGCGCGCCGCAAGTTCATCATCGCCGACACCCCGGGGCACGAGCAGTACACGCGCAACATGGCCACGGGTGCATCCACCGCGGATGCGGCGGTCATTCTCGTCGATGCCCGAAACGGCGTTCAGACGCAGACCCGCAGGCACTCCTACATAGTCTCGCTGCTCGGTATCGAGAAGGTCATCGTGGCGGTCAACAAGATGGATCTCGTGGACTACGATCAGGGCCGATTCGAAGAGATCTGGGCCGAGTACCAGGATTTTTCCAACAAGCTCGATTTCGAGGAAATCCACTGCCTGCCCGTGGCGGCCCTGGGCGGTGATAACGTCACGGTACGCGGCGAAAACCTGGCCTGGTTCGACGGCCCGACGCTGATCGAGTTGCTCGAAACCCTGCGTGTCGACGACGGCGGTTCGGCAGCGGACTTCCGCATGCCGGTGCAGTACGTCAATCGGCACAGCTCCGATTTCCGGGGTTTCGCCGGCACGGTCTCCCAGGGACGGATCGCACCCGGAGAGCCGATCATGGTGATGCCCTCCGGCCGGCAGAGCCGCGTCGAGCGCATCGTGACTTTCGACGGCGATCTCGAGGCCGCTTCGGCCGGGCGGGCCGTAACACTGACCCTGGCTGACGAAATCGACATCAGTCGCGGCGACTTGCTGGTCAAGCCCGATGCCAGGGCCCGCGTGGCCGAGGCGCTGGATGCCCGCGTGGTCTGGATGAACGATACGCCGCTGCTGCCCGGCCGCCAGTACGACATCAAGATGGGGCCCAGGACGCTCAGCGCGATCCCCGAACTCGTCCATCACCGCATCGACGTCAATACCCTCGAGCACCAGCACGTCGAGCAACTCGATCTCAACGAAATCGGCCTGGTGCGCTGGCGCCTGGGCGGACCCGCGGCCTTCGATGCCTACCAGCACGACCGGCAGACCGGCGCGTTCATCGTCATCGACCGCATCAGCAACCTGACGGTCGGCGCGGGCATGATCGTGCGGCCGGTCACCGACACCCTGGCCGACAAGTCGCGCGACGTCGTCTGGCACGAGCACAAGATCAACAAGACGCAGCGCGCCGGGCAGAAGGCCCAGCGCCCCGCCGTGCTCTGGTTCACCGGCCTGTCGGGGGCCGGCAAGTCCTCCGTGGCCAATGCGCTCGAGCAGGCGCTCTTCCAGCGCGGTCACCACAGCTATCTCCTCGACGGCGACAACGTGCGCCACGGCCTCAACAGGGACCTCGGATTTACCGACGAGGACCGCGTCGAGAACATCCGGCGTATCGGTGAAGTGGCCGGCCTGATGGCCGATGCCGGCCTGGTTGTGCTGACCGCCTTCATCTCCCCCTTCCGCTCCGACCGCGCCATGGTGCGCGAGTTGATGGAGCCGGGGGAGTTCGTCGAGATCCACGTCAAGGCCAGCCTCGAGACCTGCGAGAAGCGCGATCCCAAGGGGCTCTACGCCAAGGCGCGTGCCGGCGCCATCCGGCACTTCACCGGCATCGATTCGCCCTACGAGCCGCCGGAAGATCCGGAGATCGTCGTCGATACCGAGAAGCTGTCGGTCGAAGAGGGTGTCGACGTGGTTCTGGAATACCTAAAGCGGCGCGGGATCCTGCACTGAGCCTGTCGCTGGCGCGATCCGGTGTGACGCGGGGTCGATCGAGGCGCCGAGGGGCCCACATCCTTTCGGATACTAGCGGCTTTGGTGCTGCGCAGGCGCTTTATCGTGCTACGCACGAAGCCGCGATTAGAGAGCTCCGAGCGCGCTTCTTTGCGCTGCGCGCAAAACCGCCCGCTCTCCGCGATCTGTTGGAATCGCTTCAGGTGCACGAGGCGGAGAAAAGTGGGGGATATAAGATGGTGC
>JAASTB010000272.1 GCA_021767625.1 Wenzhouxiangella sp. | reverse complement strand
CCGCCCGAGCAGGTTCAGATTGGGTCCGTGAACGACGAGAACGGCGCTCATGCCGGCTCCTGCCATGAAAGAACCGCGAGTGTGCCGCATGTCTGGGGAAATGTCCACACGTTCGGTGGAGATCGGCGAAGATACGGTGGCGAATGGTCGTGCTGAACTTAGGTTTCAGGGTTTCAGGTTTCAGGTTTCAGGAGCGCCTGCGCGGCCGATGGAACGATGCCGAAAACCCTCACGCCGTACCCACTGGCAGCTGGAACGCGTGAGCAGTCCTCGTAGTGTGGGAACGGTCAGACCTTTTCGGATTCCGTCCTCCGACATCTCCCGCTCCAAGCCCGGCGAAGCCGGCCCCCGAGCCGTTCCGCGCCGCCTGAAACCTGAAACCTGAAACCTGAAACCCTTCTACACCCCAGTCCAAACCGGGGCGCCGCTTCTAGAGCACACCCCCCAAGGCCTCGCCCAACTCCTCCGCGGTCACTTCCCCGTAATGAAGCCACCGAACGATACCCTCGCCGTCGACCAGCACCGTGTAGGGCATCGCGCCGACTTCGTTGCCCCAGGCACTCTGCACGTCGAGCACCTCGTCCTGGCCGACGAGGATGGTGTAGTCGATGCCCAGGTCTTGCACGAAGTTCGCCACCGGTTCCGGGTCGTCCAGGGCGATGCCGACGACCGCCAGGGTCTCGCCGTGGCGATCGCTGGCGGCCTGCAGCACCGGCATCTCGCGGCGGCAGGGGGCGCACCAGGTGGCCCAGAAGTTGACCAGCATGGCGCGGCCGGCGAACTGCGCCGCGTCGACGCGCCCACCGTCGAGTGCGGGCAGCTCGAAGCCGGGATGCGGTTCGCCGAGCGCCAGGCCGGGCTCCGGGTCGCCGCCAGCGCCCTGCGTGCGGTTGGTCAGCCAGGCCAGCGCGCTGCCGAGAAGAAAGCCCAGCACGACGACGGAGAGCCAGAGACGCCAGCCCTTCACGAATCGATCTCGTCCAGCAGGGCCAGGAATTCCTCGGGCGCCAGGAATCCGAACATGCGGTAGTCCTCGAGCTCCTCACCGTCGACGAAGAACAGGTAGGCCGGCGGGCCGATCAGATCGAACTCGCGAAGCATCGCCTTGTGCTCATCGTTGTAGGCGGTGATGTCGGCCTTGAGCAGGGTGAAATCACCCAGCCGTTCGGCAACCGCCGGATCCGGGAAGGTGCGACGATCCATGCGAACGCAATCGACGCACCAATCCGCGTAGAAGTCGAGAAAGACGGGGCGATCGGAGGCAGCAATGGCCGCCTGGAGCTGCTCGAGGGTTTCGACCTTGCGGAAGGCCGGCGCTTCGGAAACCACGCTGCCACCGGCGGAACCGGCCAGGTGGTGCAGCGGACGGGTCCAGTCCCGGCCACCCGAAAGCGCGCCGGCGAACTGGGCGATGCCGAACACCAGCAGCATCACGCCCAGGGCCTGCCAGAGCTTGCGCCAGCCGCCGGCGTCCGGCTCCAGGCGGGTCAGCGCCCCCAGGTAGACGCCGCAGCCGATGGCCAGCGCACCCCACAACAGCATGATCGCCGCCCCCGGCAGCACTCGCTCGAGCATCCAGATGGCCAGGGCCAGCAGGCCCACGCCGAAAACCGCCTTGACCGAGTTCATCCAGCCGCCGGCGCGCGGCAGCAGCTTGCCGGCCGAGGTGCCCCAGATGATCAGCGGAATGCCCATGCCGATGGCCATGGAGAACAGGGCCAGGCCGCCCAGCACGGCGTCGCCGGTCTGGCCGATGTAGATCAACGCCCCCATCAGGGCCGGGGCCACGCAGGGTCCGACGACCAGCGCGGAAAGCGCGCCCATCACGGCCGCACCGATCAGGGTGCCGCCCTCGGCGCGGTTGGACATCTCGTTGAGGCGGGTCTGCAGGGCCGAAGGCAGCTGCAGCTCGTAGAAACCGAACATGGCCAGCGAGAGCACCACGAACAGCGCGGAGAAGCTGATCAGCACGGCCGGATGCTGGAAGACCGCCTGCAGGTTCTGGCCGAAGACGCCCGCCACGATCCCGAACAGGGTGTAGACCAGCGCCATGGCAAGCACGTAGACCAGCGACAGTCGGAAGGCCCGGCCGGTGGTCATGCGCTCGCCCTCACCGGCGATCAGCCCGGAAAGAATCGGCACCATGGGGAAGACGCAGGGCGTGAAGGCCAGCAGAATGCCGGCGAGCAGGAACAGCCCCATGGCCACCAGCGGCCGTCCACCGAGCGCGGCAGCCAGGCGATCCTGCTCGGACTGGGGCAGAACGGTCTCGACCGCCTCTTCGGAAATCTCGCGGGGGGCCACTTCGTCGCCGTCGTCGCCGGACTGCCCGTCGACGGACTCGGCCGGCGCCGAGCCGGCAGCCGCGGCCGGCAGGGCCACCGGAATGCGTCGCGTCATCGGCGGATAGCAGATGCCCTCGTCGAGACAGCCCTGGAAATCGGCCTCGAGCGTGATCTCGCGTTCGCCCTCGGCCGGACGCGACAGCTCGAGCGGGATCTCGACCTCGCCGAAATACACCCGGGTCTCGCCGAAGTACTCGTCGGTCTTGGCCTCGCCCTCCGGCAGATCGACGGCGGCCACCTCGATTCCCTCGCCCTCGATGCGGAACGCAAAGGAGTGGCGATACAAGTAGTAGTCCGGCCGGGCCGTCGCGCGCACCAGTAGGGCGTGCGGGCCATCGGCGATGGCCTCGACACGAAAGGCCTGCTCCTCGGGCAGGGCCTGGCGCTGGCTCCCCAGAAGTGAATCCAGCGCGCTGCCGGTGCCGCTGGCGCCCGCCGCAATGCCGGCGCTGGAAGGCGGTTCGGCCGATCGCCCGGGCAAGGTCACCCGGACTTCCTGGCGGTGGGGTGGATAGCAGACCCCCAGGTCGGCGCAGCCCTGGAAGGCCACGCGTGCGCCCACCGAACCGTCGGCGGGCATCTCCTCGACGGGGACGCGGATGGTCACTGCGCCGCGATAGGTCTCCGTCTCGCCGAAGAACTCGTCGACCATGGCCTCGCCGGACGGTATCTCCGGCTCGCCGAATGCCACGCCCTCGCCGAGTGCGTCGATCCGGAAGGCGTGCCGATACAGGTAATAGCCTTCGGCGATCTCCCAGTGCAGAACGAGCTCGCCGTCGTCGGCGCTCGCCTCGAGCGCGAAGGCCTGCTCGACCGGCAGGAGATCGTCGGGGCTGACCTGGGCGGCGGCGGGCAGGGCCCACAAAAGGGCGATCAGGGCGCCGAAGCGCGCAAGGGTCTTGGTCATTGAATCCAGTCCCGAATCCATTGGGTATATTCGTCCAGTCCGTCGCTGACCGGCACGACCAGGATCTCCGGCACGTCGTAGGGATGATGCGCCACCAGCTCCTGCTTGAGCGCACCCACCCTGGCCCGGGTGGTCTTGATGGTCAGCGGAATCTCGCTCTCGCACTCGACCCGGCCCTGCCAGGGATAGGTCGAAGTCACTTCCGAGCCGGCCGAAACACAGGCGGCCAGCCGTTGTTCGACCAGCATGGCCGAGAGTCGTTCAGCCGTCTCTCGATCGGGGCAGGTGGTCAGCACCAGGCAGATGTCGTCGCTCATGTCGATTCGCCTCGTTCGGGGCCGTGAAACCGTCGCTATTCTGACAGGCCGTCGTCGCCGGCACAAAAATGTGCAACTCCCGCCACCCCCAAGCCTTGAAATGCCTGCCGGGGGGCTCCATT
>JAASTB010000271.1 GCA_021767625.1 Wenzhouxiangella sp. | reverse complement strand
TCCGCATCATTCCGATTTCCGACGAGCCGATCGACCTGACCGAGTACGCCGGGGAAATGCCCGACGGCGAGATCGGCGAGATCTGCGTGGCCGGTCCGACCGTCACCGACACCTACTGGAAGCGCGAGAGGCAGACGCGCGAAGCCAAGATGACCGACGCGCAGGGGCGCATCTGGCACCGCATGGGCGATCTGGGCTGGCGCGACCCCGAGGGCCGGCTGTGGTTCTGCGGCCGCAAATCCGAGCGCGTGGTCACCCCCGAGGGCACGCTGTTCACCGAATGCGTGGAAGGGCCGGTCAATGCCGTCGACGGGGTGTTCCGATCGGCGCTGGTCGGCGTCGCTGAAAAGGGCGCGCAGGAGCCGGTGATCGTCATCGAGCCCGAGCAGGGTGCCGACCGCTCTGCCGTCGAGGCCGCCGTGCGCGAGGTCCTGTCGCGCCACTGGCTCACCCGAGAAATCCGCCGCGTGCTGTTCAAGGACGCCTTCCCCGTCGATATCCGTCACAACGCCAAGATCCGCCGCCAGGACCTCGCGACCTGGGCGGCTTCAGTCTGATCGCGCGCCGATCTGTCTCACGCAGAGCCGCAGAGGGGCGAAGGCGCAGAGAAAGTCAAAATCAAGGTCAAAACACCTGGATCGCGAAGACGCAAAGAACGCGAAGAAAAACAAAGGAACCACGGAAAACACGGAAGAGCACGGAAGTAAACGACTTCTAATGGGACTTGGTTTTTCCGTGGATTTCCGTGTCTTCCGTGGATAGTGGTTCGATCTTTTGACTTTTTCTTCTTTCCTTTGCGCTCTTCGCTTCTTCGCGGTTAAAGCTTTTGTTTTTCTCTGCGATCTTTGCCCCTCTGCGGCTCTGCGTGAGACCCTTCGGCACCCAGGCCGCTATGCGGTAAAATGGCGGGCTTTCCGCAAACCCATCAGGAGCCCGCACCATGAGTGGCGAGATCGATATTCGTTCGGCGACGCGCCCGGACCCCGACCAGCTGATCCAGGACATCGCCGACTACGTCGTCGACTACAAGATTGACTCCAAGGAAGCCTGGGAGACGGCCCACTACTGCCTCAAGGATTCGCTCGCCTGTTCGATGCTGGCGCTGAAGTTTCCCGAGTGCGCCAAGCTGCTCGGGCCGGTGGTGCCGGGCCTGGAGCTCGAGACCGGTGCGCGTGTGCCGGGTACGCCCTACAAGCTCGACCCTGTGCAGGCCGCCTTCAATATCGGCGTGCTGGTACGCTACCTGGACTTCAACGACACCTGGCTGGCCGCTGAATGGGGTCATCCCTCCGACAACCTGGGCGCCATCCTGGCCGTGGCCGACTACGTCTCGCGCCGCAACGTCGCCGAGGGCGGTGAGCCGCTGAAGATCGAAGCCGTTCTCGAGGCCATGATCAAGGCCCACGAAATCCAGGGCATCCTGGCGCTGAAGAACAGCTTCAACCGCGTCGGTCTCGACCACGTGCTGCTGGTGCGCGTCGCCTCGACCGCCGTGGTCACGAAAATGCTCGGCGGCGATCGCGACGACGTTGTCAACGCCGTCAGCCAGGCCTGGATCGACGGCGGGGCGCTGCGCACCTACCGCCACGCCCCCAACACCGGCCCGCGCAAGAGCTGGGCTGCCGGTGACGCCTGCCGTCGCGCCGTGCAGCTGGCCCTGATCACCCTCAAGGGCGAGATCGGCTACCCCTCGGCCCTGACCGCCAAGGGCTGGGGCTTCCAGGACGTGCTGTTCAAGGGTAACGACCTGGTGCTGGAACGCGAACTCGGCAGCTACGTGATGGAACAGGTGCTGTTCAAGATCTCCTTCCCGGCCGAGTTCCACGCCCAGACCGCCGTCGAGTGCGCCTACAAGCTGCACGACGAAGTGAAGGACCGGATCGACGAGATCGAGCGGATCGAGCTCGAGACCCAGGAGGCGGGTGTGCGCATCATCGACAAGACCGGCCCGCTCAACAACTACGCCGACCGTGACCACTGCCTGCAGTACATGGTGGCCGTGCCGCTGATCTTCGGTGAGCTGACCGCCGAGTCCTACACCGACGAGGTGGCCGCCGATCCGCGCATCGATGCGCTCCGGGACAAGATGACGGTCAAGGAGAACGAACGCTTCACCGAGGAGTATTTCGACGCCGACAAGCGCGCGATCGGCAATTCCGTGCAGGTCTTCTTCACCGACGGCTCGAGCACCGACAAGGTCTCGATCGATTACCCGGTCGGCCACAGACGCCGCCGCGAAGAGGGCATCCCGCTGCTGGAGGACAAGTTCGCCCGGGCCGTCGCCGGTCAGTTGTCCGCCCGCAAGGCCGGTGCCATCATGGCCGCGACCGAGGCCTTCGATTCGCTCAAGAGCATGCCGGTTCCGGCGTTCACCGCACTGTGGTCGCTGGACTGACGCGAACGCTGCATCGCAATGAAAAAGGCCGCCCATCGAGGCGGCCTTTTTCGTTTTCCGCGACTTTCCCGCGAATCAGCCGTGGTAGCTCGTGACCCGCTCGACTTCGTTGCGCGAACCCAGGATCACCGGCACGCGCTGGTGCAGTTCTTCGGGCTCGATCTCCAGGATGCGCTGCGTACCGTCGGTCGCCGCGCCGCCGGCCTGTTCGACGATCATGGCCATGGGGTTGGCCTCGTACATCAGCCGTAGTTTGCCGGCCTTGCCCTGGGCGCGGATGCGCCGGTCACAGGGGTACATGAAGATGCCGCCGCGCGTGAGGATGCGATGGACCTCGGCGACCATCGAGGCTACCCAGCGCATGTTGAAATTCTTGCCCCGCGGGCCGTCCTCGCCGGCCAGGCACTCGTCGATGTAGCGGCGGATCGGATCGTCCCAGTGGCGCTGGTAGGAGGCGTTGATGGCGAATTCCTTCGTGTCGGCGTCGATGGTCACGTTCTCGCGCGTGAGCAGGAACTCGCCGATGTCGCGGTCGAGGGTGAACATGCTCACCCCCTCGCCGGTGGTCAGCACCATCATGGCCGACGGCCCGTACAGGCAGTATCCGGCGGCCACCTGTTCGGTGCCGGGGCGGAGGAAATCGGCCTCGGTAGGTTCGGCGGCGTCGTCGGGGGCCTTCAGGATCGAGAAGATCGTGCCGACCGAGACGTTGACGTCGATGTTCGAGGAGCCGTCCAGGGGGTCGCACAGCAGCAGGTAGCGGCCGCGGCGCTCGGCCGTCATCGGGTGGATGCCTTCCATTTCCTCCGAGGCCAGGGCGGCGATGTGCCCGTTGTGCTCGAGCGCCTCGATCATGATCTCGTTGGAGATCACGTCGAGCTTCTTCTGTTGCTCACCCTGGACGTTTTCGCTCTCGGCGCTGCCGAGCACGTTGACCAGCGCGCCCTTGTCGACCAGGGCGGCGATCTTCTTGCAGGCCACGGAGACGTCGTTGAGCAGGCCGGTGAAGGTGCCGCTGGCGCCGGCGATCTCGCGCTGGTTGCGGATGATGTAGTGGGTAAGCGTCGTTCCGATGCGCATGGTTTGTCTCGAAGACCGGGTTGGCTGAATGCAGCGCGCCATTCTAGCCCGGCCGGGCGGTTGGGCCAAGGCGCCCAGACGGGCCGGGCGCCGTTCGACCGACGGATGCCGCCGTTGGGGCGAAATGCCGCGCAAGGGTCTGGCAATCCGCGTGACCGACGGTAGGATAGTGGCCGCTAGGGGGTGACTTTACTCGGGCAATGAAACTTAGGGAGTTCGCCCCATGCAACGAATCGTGTTGGCGCTGCTGT
>JAASTB010000026.1 GCA_021767625.1 Wenzhouxiangella sp. | reverse complement strand
CGGCAAAACGGAAGGCGAGCCAGAACGGCGCGTTCCAGGGCAGGATGCCCAGGATCACGCCCAGCGGAAGGTACTGGACGTAGCTCTCGCTGGCATCCGATGCCAGGTGCTCGTCGGCCAGGTAGGCCTCGGCGTGCTCGGCGTAGTGCTCGGCGCACCAGGCCGCCTTTTCAACCTCGCCGCGCGCCTCTCGGATGGGCTTGCCCATTTCGTCGCTCATCAACCGGGCCAGGGATTCGGAATCGTCACGCATCAGGGCGGCGACCTCGCGCAGCACACGGGCGCGCTCGTCGAATCCCGTTGCCGACCAGCCGTCGAATGCGGAACGCGCCCCGGCCAGCCGCTGTTCCAGCGCGGCGTCATCCAGGGAGGGAACCTCGTAGCGGGTCTGGCCGGTTGCCGGATCGATCGATCGAAGCATGATTACCTCCCTCCAGCTTCGTGAATGTGCTTGACGGAATCGCCGCCCTTCGAGCGCGGCAGGTCCTTGCCTTCGGGTTCCGGCAGTTCCCGGGGCGCCTCGCCGGGCTTGACGACGAAATCCTCGTCCAGCGTGAAGAAGGACTTGCAGCCGGTGTCGGTGACGTAGATCGAGTCCGAGATACCGACCGTCTTGTCGCCGTCGACGCCCCACATCCAGGGAATGATGTGAAAGGTCATGCCTTCCTTGATCACCTTCGAGTCGCCCTGCTTGAGGCTGATGATGTAGCCCTCGTCCCAGCTCGGCGGGAAGGCGATGCCGATGGAATAGCCCGAACGCGTGATCAGACGCGCCCCCACCTCGTTGGCCGTGATGACGTTGCGTATAAGGTTATCGGCGTCCGAGACGGTCATGCCCGGCCGCAGTACTTCCTTGATCTCGTGCAGGGCCTGCTTCATGCGCTCCTGGGCATGTGCCATCGACGGCGAGAGTTCGCCGAGCACGACGGTGCGCATCATCGCGGTGTGGTAGCGCCGGTAACAGCCGCCGACTTCCAGGAACACATGCTCGCCGGGCTGCACGGTGCGGCCCTCCCAGGTCGCGTGTCCGATCATGCTCCTGGGACCCGAAGTCACGTAGGGCATGACCGCCGGCGGTTCGCCGCCGGCGCGGAACATCGCCGAGCTGATCGCCGCCCCGATCTCGTTTTCGGTGACGCCGGCGCGCACGGCGTCGAAACCGGCGCGCACTCCGGCTTCCGTCGCTGCGGCGGCCTTGTGCATGATCTCGATTTCATGCTTCGACTTGCACACGCGCCCCTCTTCGACGATGCCGAAACAGTCCAGCAGCTCGCCGTCCAGGAAGGTGGTATGGATGCTGTCCTGGTGGTAGGCGGGAAAGAAGTAGCTGTTGCGCTCGTAGCCGATGCTCTTGCCGGTCAGGCCGAACTCCCGCAGGGCTTCGACCAGCATCTGGATGGCATCGCCGGTATCCGGGTAGGGCCGGGTCTCCTCGACCCAGGTCCGGGCGTGAATGTTCGACTCCTCCATCATTCGCGTGATCATGAAGGGCTCGTCTTCGAGCGGAACCACCAGCGCCTGGAAGAAGCTGTACCCGGTCGTCTGGTAATCGGTGAGGTACATCAGGTTTTCCGGGTCGGTGATCACCACCGCGTCGAGCAGGCGCTCGGCCATGCGATCGCGCAGCTCCTTGAGCCGGCGCTCGTACTCCTCGAAGGGAAAGGTCATGTCGTCGCGCTTTCTCATGCCGCCGCCCTCCTTGCCGAGGCGATCGACTGCTCGAGAATGTCGAGCCCCTCGGCCAGGTCGGCCTCGGGAATGGTCAGGGGCGGAATCAGCTTGAGCACTCTCCCGCCGGTGCCACAGGCGCCGATCAGCAAGCCACTTTCGAAGGCCGTCGAGGCGATTCGCTTGGCCAGGTCGCCGTCGCCGACGTCGAGGGCCTGCATCATCCCGCGCCCCCGGACCGAAAAGCCTTCCTGGCCCCTGGCGATGGCTTCGAGCCGCTCGCGCATGGTCTGGCCCTTGGCCTTGACCGCATTCATCAACTCGTCGTCGTCGAAATACTCGAGCGCCACGGCGCCCGCGACGAAACTCAGGCCCTGACCGCGGAATGTGCCGGTGTGCTCGCCCGGCGACCAGTGCTTGTCGTACTCGGGCTTGACCAGGTTCATCGCCATCGGCGTGCCGAAGCCGCCGATGCCCTTCGCCAGGGTGATGATGTCGGGGTCGAGTCCCATGCCGTCGAAGCTGAAGTAGTGGCCGGTGCGGCCGCAGCCGGCCTGGATGTCGTCGTAGATGACCAGGGCGCCGAGATCACGGGCCAGGTCCTGCACGGCTTTCAGCCACTCGGGTCGCGCCACGTGGACCCCGCCTTCGGCCTGGATGGGCTCGATCAGGAAGGCGGCTGGCGGCTCGAGACCGCTGGAGGAGTCCTCGTACATGGCCCGAAGCTGATCGACCCAGGCCAGGCACTGGTCGAGCGCGACTTCGTCGCTGCCGAAGGGCTGGCGCAGGACATGGTCGAGCGGCACACCGGCGGCGTTTCGGAAGTACGCGTTGGCCGTGCAGGCCAGCGAGCCCAGGGTCATGCCGTGGAAGCCGTGTTCGTAGGCCACGACGGTTCGACGTCCGGTCGCCTTGCGCGCCAACTTCAGCGCCGTTTCGACCGCGTTCGTGCCGGTCGGCCCCATGAACTGCAGCTTGTGGTTCCAGCCCCGGGGCCTGACGATGGTCTCGACGAACTTCTCGATGAAGTCGCGCTTGACGTCGGTGTACATGTCCAGGCTGTGGGCCAAGCCGTCGCGTTCCATGAAGTCGATCATCGCGCGCTTCATGCGGGCGTTGTTGTGGCCGAAATTGAGCACGCCGGCCCCGGCGAAGAAGTCGATGTATGACTTGCCGTTCTCGTCTGTCTGTCGCGCGTTGGACGCGGACTTGAACACGGTCGGATACAGCCGGCAATAGCCGCGAATGTCCGATTCCCACTGTTCGAATACCTGCATGTTGCACCTCCTCGGGCTCTGTCCCGGCGTTCCTCGACCGGGCGCTCGTGCTATTGCTCCTCCACTGGACAACCAGCGATTCGGGCGTAGATTCGGCCGACCACGTCGATCAGCCGGTCGTTGAAGTCGTATTTCGGACTGTGACAGGGGTGGTCGTGCCCCTGCCCGTCGTCGGCGCCGACCAGGGCGAAGGCGCCGGGAATCTTCTTGAGGTAGTAGCTGAAATCCTCCGAAGCCATGATGGGCGTCTTCAGATCGGCATCCAGGGCGTCCGTGCCCAGTTCCGCGCCGAGCGCCTCGCGGTATCGGGCCGCCTCTGCGGCGTGATTGACCGTGGCGTCGTAGCGCGGATGGATGCTCACATCGGCTTCGACGCCGTGGGCCGCAGCCGTGTTCCGGGCGATTTCTCCGATGAGCTCAGTCATCTGCCGACGGGTGTCGGGATCGCCCAGGCGGAAACTGCCGCCGAGCCCGGCGCTGTCCGGAATGACCGTGGGAGCGCCGCCATCGGCACGGATACTCGTGATGCTGAGCACGGTCGGAGCCTGCGGCGAAATCCGCCGGCTTACCACTTGCTGCAGGGCATTGACGATGCTCGCTGCCGCCAGCACAGGATCTCGACAGAGTTCGGGCTGGCTGGCGTGCCCACCCTGGCCGCGCACGGTGATCTCGAATGTGCCGTTGCCGGCCATGACCGCGCCATCTGGACACACCGCCCGGCCGAATGGAATCGCCGGCCAGTTGTGCCACCCGAAAATCGCTTCCACGCCTTCGAGCGCGCCGTCGTCGATCATCGCCTTCGCGCCGTGACCACCCTCCTCGGCCGGCTGGAACAGCAGCGTCACCGGCCCCGGCAATTCGTCCTCGCGTGCCTTGAGCCATCCGGCGGCCGCCAGCAGGGTCGCCGCATGGCCGTCGTGGCCACAGGCGTGCATGCAGCCGGGGCGCTCCGATGCCCAATCGGCGCCGCTTCGCTCGTCGATGGGCAACGCGTCGATGTCGGCGCGCAGCGCCACGTGCCGCCCGCTGGCGCCGGCCGCCAGTCGAGCGATCGTGCCGGTCTGTGCACATTCGCGCCATTCGATGCCCAGGTCGTCGAGCCGTGCACGAATCGACGCGGCGGTTTCCCGCTCGGCCCAGGTCAGTTCCGGAGCCCGGTGCAGCGCCCTTCGGAACTCGACGGCCTCCTCGACGATCGAGCGCCAGTTGTTCGCCACGGCAACGTCCACAATCCGACTCCCGCAAACAGGTCCGGCGGAATACCCCCCGGCCTGGGACACAAATCGATTCCGGGGACCTCCGGGGCCCCGCCCACCGGTCTAGGCTAGACCCCCGTCTTGCAAGCTTGCAAGCACTTTCGTTTAGGCCCAAAACAGTTGCCTGGCAAGCATTTAGCCGCCAGTGCCCGCACGACCCCTTCCTCCACTTACCCGGCCAGTCGACGAATGCCGCGGAACTTGCGACGGTATTGAAGCGGGGTGAGCCCGACCCGGGCGGAGAACTTGCGACCGAAGAACGCGGCGTCCTGGTATCCCACCGCCTCCGCGATCGCCTCGAAGGGATCATCGCCCGTCTCGAGCATCTGCTTTGCCTCCTCGAGTCTCAGGGTGAGCACATAGTCGATCGGCGTCATTCCCGTCGCCTTGCGGAACCTCCGCTTGAAGGTGCGTTCGTTGAGGCCGGTCAGTTCGACCATACGCGCCACCGGCGAGGATTCGTCGTAGTGTTCGGCAATCCAGGCCTGTGCCTGCGCGATCAGGGCGTCGTGACCCTGGCGTGTGGCGGCCAGGGTCGCGAAGGCCTGCTGGCCGGCCTGGTGCCAATCGATGAGGTGAATCTTCGCTGCCCGAACGGCTTCCTCGCCACCGCAGAAACGGGCGATCAGGTAGAGGCCCAGGTCCATCCAGGAAGTTCCCCCGCCGGCCATGATCAACCGTTGCCCCTCCCCGGTCGCCAACAGGATTCGGTCCGGCTGCACTTTCACGTCCGGATGGCGGCGGGCCAACAGATCGCAGAATCCCCAGTGCGTCGTGGCTTCCAGCCCCGCCAGCAGGCCGGTTTCAGCCAGCACGATCGCACCGGTGCAGGCCGTGGCGATCACGCCACCGGCGGCGTGGTAGCCGCGAAGCCAGTCGATTTCGCGGGGGTAGAGCCGCTCCGGCGAGTCTTCGGGGCCCAGAGAGACTTCGAGAAGGCAAACCGCGTCGGGACGGTAGTCCGCATCGAGAGCACGGCCGGCACGAACCACGGCGCCCTGGGCAAGTTCGACGGCCCGGCAATCCAGTGATGCGATGCGGACATCGATCATGGAGCGCCCCGCCCGGCCCTCCACGACGGCCGGCCAGTCGCGACCCGGGGCGGCCAGCAATTCCTGCATGCCGTAGATGGGCGAAGCGGTCGCCCGATCCAACGCCAGTATGGCGATTTCGATCGGGCGCTTGCGCCGTGGGGGGGCTGGCCATCGGCTCCATTCCTCGGTCCACGGGACCGGCGTGTCCGGAATGACCATTCTAGGACTCTTTTGGCTTTAGCGCCCGCCGCACAGCCGCCCTAACCTGCACGTCCCGCAACCGAAAATGGAGATACCCGATGAGTGCCACCCCCGAATCCCTTGCGATCCCGGATCCAGCACGCAGCGAGCGCTTCGCCGAAAGAATCGGCGGCATGATCAACGACGGCGCCGTCATCGTGATGACCGCACTCGGCCACCGGCTGGGTCTTTTCGACGCAATGGACGACAACAAGCGTCGGACTTCGGAGCAACTGGCCAGACGCACCGGCCTGGCCGAGCGCTACGTTCGCGAGTGGCTGTCGGTCATGGCCACGAGCGGCATCGTGCGCTACGACCCTGCTGATCGCACGTTCCGCCTGCCGCCCGAGCACGCCGCCAGCCTGACTCGCTCGGCGTCGCCGAACAACCTGGCCGTGACGAGCCGCTTCATACCGCTTCTCGCGCTCATGGAAGAGCCGATCATGGGCTGTTTCCGCTCCGGCAAAGGCCTGGCCTACGAAGACTATCCCTGCTTTCACGAGGTGATGGCCGAAGACAGCTTCCAGACCGTCGTCTGCGCCCTGTTCGACACCATCATCCCGATGGTGCCGGGACTGCAGCAGCGCCTCGACCGCGGCATCCGCGTGCTGGACGCGGGCTGCGGCCGGGGTCTGGCGCTGGTCGAGATGGCGCGACGCTTCCCGCGCAGCGACTTCGTGGGATACGACTTGTGTGGAGAGGCCTTCGAGCCCACGCAAGCCCTTTGCCGCGAAGAGGGCTTGGACAACGTGCGCTTCGAAACGCGCGATCTGCGTGATTTCGACGAACCGGGAAGTTTCGATTTCATCGCATCCTTCGACGCGGTTCACGACCAGGCCGACCCGCAAGGTCTGCTCGACGGGATCGCCCGCGCACTCAGGCCGGGCGGGGTCTACCTGATGCAGGACATTGCCGGCTCGAGCTACCTCGAGAAAAACATGACTCACCCTCTCGGACCCCTGATCTATGCCATCTCCTGCATCCACTGCACGCCGGTCTCGCTGGGCCAGGGCGGCCCGGGGCTGGGCACCATGTGGGGCGAGGAGACGGCGCGCTCGATGCTGGAATCGGCCGGTTTCGGCCATATTGTCTGCCACAAGCTCGAACACGATCCGTTCAACGTGTACTTCATCGCCAGTCACGAGCAGCTGGTCGAAGGTTCGGCGGTATGATGTCGAGCGCCGCGACGACCGTCGCCGTGCCCGGGAAACGGAAAGGAAGCCTCTTGAACGCCTTCACGATGCGACTGCTGTTCAACCTGTACCCGCCCTACCTGGGCACCGGCATCTGCGTGCGCAGCATCTCCCCCGATTTCCGCCATATCGTGGTCGACATGAAACTGCGCTTCTACAACCGCAACTACGTCGGCACGCATTTCGGCGGCAGCCTGTCGGCCATGACCGATCCGTTCTACATGCTGATGGTCATGAAGAATCTGGGGCCGGAGTACATCGTGTGGGACAAGTTCGGCACGATCGACTACCGCAAGCCCGGTCGCGGCCGGGTGCGGGCGGATTTCCGGATCGACGAGACCTTTCTGGCCGAGATCCGCGAGGCGACCGTCGGCGGCCGGAAGTTCGAGCCCACCCTGGCGGTCGACATCGTCGACGAAGAAGGAGATGTGGTCTCGCACGCAACCCGCACCCTCTACATCCGCCGCAAGCGCCGGAAACGAGTGACCGAAGAATAGAACCGGATCCGGCAAGTCCGGGATAAAGAAACGCCGGCGCCCTCACGAGCGCCGGCACTCCTTTTCCCCTTCCCGTACGCCCCCCACCTGCCAGTGGGACGGTCCCGAAGGACCATCGCGCGCATCACGCAAGCCCGCATGACGGTTCATGCAGACTCTGCATGCAAAAGTATCCTAACTTCCTGTTTCTCGGGGGACTTGCACAAAACCGACCTTTGGTTGCACTAGGCCGACAATCCTTCGAATCAGGCCGATCCTGTCTGCCGTCTTCGCCATTTCGACGGGGAGAGACCTTCCTGCTGCGCGAACACGCGTGAGAAATACTGTGGGCTCGAGAAACCGCAGCTGAAAGCGATGTCCTGCACGGGCCGGCTGGTTTCCACCAGCAGGCGGCGAGCTCGCTCCAGGCGATAGCTCTGCAGGTGCGCCGCCGGGCTTCGTCCGGTGAGCGCCTTGAGCTTGCGCTGCAGGGTGCGCTGTTCCATGGCCACGAACTCCGCCAGTTCGGCGACGCCGGCTTCGGGATCCTCGAAATTGGCTTCGAGCCAGTTGCGCACCCGTGCAAGGAGTTGCTCGTCCCTCTCGGACAGGTCCGGCAAGTCGTGCTCCTCGAAGGAATCGGTGTTTTCGAGGCTTCTTCCGGATGTGTCCATCTGCCGCCACAGGCGCGCCTGTACGCGTGCGCGAATGTCGGCCATACGCCTCAGACGCAGCCTCAGCTCGGCCGGGTTGAAGGGCTTGGCCAGGAAATCATCTGCGCTGAGCGAGAATCCCTGGAGCCGGGTCGCCTCGTCCTGCCTGGCGGTAAGCAGCAGCACCGGCAGGTGGCTGGTCCGGATATCTTCGCGCAGGCGCTTGAGCATCTCCAGCCCATCCATGCGCGGCATCATGATGTCGCTCACGACCACGTCCGGAAGGCGCTCCCGGGCCAGGCGCAGGGCCTCCGTGCCGTCGCGGGCCTCCAGGACCTGCCAATCGCCGGCCAGGGCTTCGGCCAGATGCTGCCGGAGATCCTGGTTGTCCTCGGCGACGAGGGCTGTGCCGAAACGACCGGGTGCGGCGTCGCTGGTCTGCGCCTCGCCGCCGCGGGAAACGCCGGGAATCTCCGGTTCCAGCGACTCCAGCTCCAGCTCCAGCCGCTGTCCGGCCAGCTGGTCGACCGGCGCACCTTCCATGTGCCCGCGCCAGGCCGGCAAGCGGACCCGGAATTCGGCGCCCTGCCCCGCATCGCTGATCACTTCCACGCTTCCGCCGTTGGCACGGGCGGCCTCGCGAACCAGCGTCAGGCCGATTCCGGCACCTTCGATGCGGCCGTGTTCGTGCGCCGGCATGCGGCTGAATCGCTCGAAGATCAGGTCTTTCTGGCCGTCGGCGATACCGGGGCCGTCGTCACTGACCGTGATCAGGACACCGCTCTCTCCGTCGCCGACCGACACTCGCACGCTGGAGCCCGGCGGGCAGTACTTAAGCGCGTTGCCGATGAGGTTGAGCAGGATACGCTCGACGTCGGCCTGATGGCACTGGGTCAGCCAGCGGCCGTCGATCGACGTTTCGAGGCCGATGCCGCGCTGGTCGGCCAGCGGCCGGAAGGCTTCGACGGTCATCGCGACGACCTGGTCGATCGACCACGGGTCCGGTGCGGGCTGTTCGCGCGTGGACTGGAGCCGCGACAGGTTGAGGAGCTGGTCGACCAGGCGGAGGAGACGCCGGAGATACCGGCGAGCGGCCATCACCGCGCCGGTATCCTCGGGATTGCGCGCAAGCCGGTCGATGCTCGCTTCGATCAGGGTCAGCGGGGTCCGGAACTCGTGCGAGATATTCGCGAACAGGGTGGTTCGCGTTTTCAGGACTTCTTCGACTTCGCCCGCCTGGCGATCGACCAGATCCTTCTGCTCCCGCAGCTCGCGCGTCCGGGTTGCCACGACCTGCTCGAGCCGCCGCCGGCGCTTGCGCTCGGCGAGCAGGAAGCCGCTGATCAGCATCGCCACAACGGCGACGTAGAGAGAGAACGCCCACGCCGACAGCCAGGGCGGCGACGCCACCCGGACGGTCAGGAGATCGCGCGCCTCGGACCAGACCCCGTCGCTGTTGGCCGCCCTGACCACGAAACGATAATCGCCCGGCGGAAGATCGGGGTAGCGCACCGGTCGCACCGAGTCGGTGCTGATCCATTCACTGTCGATGCCGACGAGCCGATAGGCATACTGATTGCGGGACGGTTCCGAAAAATGCAGCCCGACGAAGGCGAGTTCGAGCGAGTTGCGATCGTGCGGCGTCGTCGCCGACACGGTTTCGGAGGCGTCGATCGGGAGGGGCTCGCGATCGATCTCGGCACGCTGAAGGTAGACGCGGGGGGGATCGGGATGCAGCTCGATGTCGGCCGGCCGGAATACGTTGACACCCTTGATCCCGCCGAAATAGAACAGGCCGCTGGCTCCGACCGTTGCGACCGTATTGTTGAACTCCAGCGCCTGCAGGCCGTCTCCGAGCGTGAAATGCCGCGAAATTCCGGTTGCCGGATTGAAGCGTATCAGGCCGCGATTGCTGCTTAGCCAGAGCCGACCGCCCCGCGAGGGCAGGATGGCATAGACGGTATTGTCCGGAAGGCCGTTGCTGCGATCGTGCCAGTGCCAGTCCATGAAGCGCCCCTCGAGCAGGTTGCCGTGAGCCAGCCCGCCCTGTTCGCTGCCCAGCCACAAGCGACCGTCTTCGGTCTGCGCCAGCCCGAAAATGAAGTTGCGCGGGTGCTCGCCGGGCCGTCCCGCCGGATGGTTGCGCAGCAGACTCCCGTCGGCCGGATCCCAGAGCACGATCCCGCGGCGTGTGCCGACGAGAAGCTCGCCGGAGCGCAGACGGATCATGTCGAAGATGGCGTGCTCCAGTTCATCGTCGCCCGGGGGCGCAATTGACAGCACATCGCGAAGCTCGATCTTTCCGCCGTCGGCGGCAACCTCGAAGGTCATCAGTTTGCGGCTGCCCGCTGCCCAGAGCGTTCGCCCATCGTCGGAGAACTCCATGGCCTTGATGCGGGGCTGGTCGCCGTCGATCTGGAACCGGTGTCGCGACCTGACCGTGAAATCGACCCCGGAAACCACGGCGAGGCCCTCGCTGGTTCCCGCCCAGACATCCCCGGTCAGCGGGTGCTGCTTGAGCTCCCATACGGCATTGTCCGGGAGGACCCGCTGCCGCGGCGCAAGCGTGTGCAGTTCCGCGGCGATCCGGCTGTAGGCCCCACCTCGCCGCTCCCACACCCGGATCCCGCTGACGCTCAGTCCGGTCCACAGGAACCGGCGTCCTTCGCTTTCGGTTTCGAGAACAGCGCGCACGACATTGTCGACGCCGTAGTATTCGCTGCTGGAGTCGTCCATGACGTGCTCGAAACGTGCGCTCTGCGGCGCGAATCGCGACAGCCCGCCCAGGCCACCGCCGACCCAGACGGTGCCGAAGTCATCCACGTAGACGTTGTAAACCGCGGACCAGGGCGAGGCGTTCAGTGACGACGGCCGACTGGGATCGTGACGCAGAACGCGGAAGCTGTCGTCGTCCGGATGGTATAGCCCGATTCCCTCCGGCAGGCCGATCCAGATATAGCCCTGCCAGTCGTGGGCAATCTCGATCTGGTACTCAAGCTGGCTGGCGGCCTGCTCCGGATTCCAGCGGCGCATCCAGCTTCGCCATTCGCCGGACTCCGGATCGGTCTGAACGAGGGACTCGCGGGTCAGCAACCACAGGGAACCGTTCGGATCGGCGGCCAGCGCCGGCACCCAGTCGTCCTCGTGCCCGTGTTCGCTGGGGCGAAGTCGGTCCACGACCGCCTCGTCCTCGGGGTCGAAGAGCACGACGCCGTCCCGACCGGCCAGCGCCAACTGGCCGGATGGCATGAGGACGATCGAGTGCTGCCGCACCTCCTGCTCTCCGATGGGATTGACCAGCACCCGCCGCAGCCGGGGCACTTCGGCTTCGAATCGCCACAGCCCGTGACTGTTGTACAGCCACACACGCCCCTGCCGGTCGCTGATGGGAATGCCGCTCGCGCGCTCGAGCACGGGCTGGTCGAAGGAAAGCGGAAGCAGGCGGTTGCTGCGTCGGTCGTAGTGCAGGACGCCGCGCACGGTCTGAACCACGAGATTGCCCGAGGCGTCCTCGGCCATCGCCCGGATCTGCGGCTGGTCCCGGTCCGCCCCCGGCAGGTCGGCCCCGGACAAACGAATCCGCTCGATGCTCAGGGTTTCGGGATCCAGCCTGTTGAGCCCGGATCGCGTGCCGATCAACAGCGAGCCGTCGTGGCAACGCAAGAGCGACTGGATCCGGCTGTTGCTCAGCGTCGTCGGGTCGTCCGGGTCGTGTCGGAAATTGCGGAACCCGTAGCCGTCATAACGGCTCAGCCCGAACTGGGTTCCGAACCACATGTAACCCAGCTCGTCGCTGACCATGTCCTGCACGGCAGACTGGGCAAGGCCGTGCTCCAGCGAGAGGTGTTCGAAGCGGACTTCCGGGTAGGCCCCGGCTTCGATGCTGCCGAGCAGCGCCACTAGGATCGCCGCCCGCAAGAACGTTCGTAGATTCAAGTCGGCCAGCCCCCTCCAACCGATGCCCTGCTCCAGTATTCGACCGGGATCCGGGCGAGCCTGGCCACCCTGCCCTGCCGACTTCATAAGATGGAGACAGTTTACATTAGAAAGCCCGCGCAAGGATCAATCACGGTCATTGCCGAAACCTATCGGAGAAGACCCGGCCCGTCGCGGTCGTGTGGAATCGGCGGCTGACCCGCGTGATGTTGCCCTGCACGTCGGCGACCTCGGCAAAGACATGGGCATCGACCAGGTTGCCGGGCAGCCCCTCGGGCAACGCGATCACCCAGCGTCCGTCGCTCTCCAGCACCGCCAGGTCGACGAGCTCCGCTCCGGCCGGTCGGCCCAGCACCGGGAAATCGGCACGGATCGACAGGCTTGAGGCCGCCAGGCCGCTGTTGGCGTCGGCGGCTCCGACCCGAATGACATCGACGGGCTGCGGCGTGCGCTCGGGGCGCGGGCTGGCAATCGTCAGCACCGGCCGCTGGGCATCCATGAACCAGCCCAGGTCCGGCGGGTAGCCCAGCTGTGATGTCAGGTCGATGGGCGCGCCCAGATCGATCCAGCGAGCGATGGTCATCTTCTCGCCGATGGTCAGCGGGGGCACGCCCGAATCGGGCGGCGGCATGATCGTGCCGGTGAAATCCAGGTCGGCCTCGTTGGGGTCGGCGTCGGGCGGCAATGTCCCGGCGTCGCCCGGAACCGACTCGGTGGGGTGATCGGAATCGGTCCAGCCGTCCAGGCGCTGGCCAAAGATCTTCCAGGCCAGCAGGCTGCGGCGGCTCTGGAACTTGCGCACGTAACGACTGGCGTTGGTCTGGCGCCATGAACCGTTGCTGATCACGGGCGGATATCCATAGTCGGCGCATTCGTCGGCGGCCAGGCGACGATAGTCGCCCGGCAGGTCGGGGACGTTCCAGCTGCAACCGTCGACCGGTGCGGTTTCGGCCAGATCGAGATTGCCGGCGTTCTGCGCGCCGTTGTGGCACTGCACGCAGTGATCCTGGAGAATCGGACGCACGTCGCGCAGGAACTCCACGTCCACGACTCGCTCCGGCCGCTGTTCGAGCACGGGCTCGCCCGCCTCGTCGTGCGTGAGCAGCGGCGTAACGTCCGACAGGTCGGGCACTTCGAACCCGGGCTGCGCCGCAGCCGTCGACTCGAAGGCCAGGGGTTGCTGGCTGTGGGCGTGACAGCCGCCGCAGTCGGCGCGCATCTCGCCGGGCCGGACCTGGTGCCAGGTCTGGGACATGTTGAGCACCATGCCGTTGCGGTCGATGGTCTGGAAAGTGAACGGCGTGTCGGCCGGCAGCTTCGCCAGAAAACTGGTGTCGGGGTTGCCTTCCGGGTCGAGCACAGGGGCGCCCTCCTGGTCGAACTTGCGCACCGGAATCTCGCCGAGGATGCGCAAGCGCTCGTTGGCGTGGCTGACGAAACCGTTGGTGCTGCTTCCGTTGGGCCCGTAGCGGCGGTCCGGAATGCCTTCCATCGCCAGGATGCGGATCGCCCAGATGTCGCTGTTGTCGTACTTGCCGGCATCGGCACCCTGGTAGAACCAGTTGCTCCAGCGCCGATTACTGCCGTTGCGGTTCTGCGAGGTGTTGAAGGGATCGAGTCCGTCGAAGTCCTCGTCGCCGGCGTGCGGGAAGCTCTCACGCTTGTACAGGCTGGAACTACCGACCAGGCCGTGCGGCGTGCCCTCCGGCAGTTCGGGATGCGCGCTGCCGTCGTTGGGCAGCCACTCGAGCTCGGCCGGTTCTTCGACGCCGTGGATGGCGCTGTAGGGCACCACCGCGCGCGGCCAGGCCGCATTGAAGCCGGCATCCTCGACCAGCGGCACCAGATCGTCCGGATGCCAGACCGGCGCCGTATCCGGAACCAGGTAAACGCCCGCGTCATAGTAGGGCTGGGGTGTCGGGCGATCGAGATCGTTGGCCGGCCCCGGCGACCAGACCACCAGGAGGTCGTTGCCGGGCGCGGCCGAGGGGTGCGTGAACTTGCCCACGCGCTGTCCGTCGTCGCCCACGGGGGCCGCATCGTCGTTGTGGTGCGTCATCGGCGTGACCGCGTAGTAGCCGCGCGGCGTGTAGGCCATGGTGAAGCTGCCCGGCTGGCCGTTGGAGGGCGTCATGTCGATGGGCGGATTCTGATCCGGATCCCAGCTGTTGAAAGCGGGCTCGCCGGCCGGCGGCGACGGCGGAAAGGCATAGAGCGCGCCGAAGCCGTTGTTGTTGATGTTGTAGTAGGCCTCGACGACGATGTCGCCGCTGCTGACCTGGGTCATGAAATGGAAGGCCTCGGGCGAGGACATGGCGCTGACCAGCGGCTCCCAGGCCCGCCCGTCGGGCTGTATCGCCCACACGCCCCAGAGCCGGCGGTCGCGCAGCCCCTGGGACTCATAGCTGGAAAACATCAGCCGGCCGTCCTTGAGAATCGTGGGATGCAGCGCGCTGCCGAGCGTCATCGGCGCGATGGCTTCGACGTTCTCGCCGTCGTCGTCCATCACGAACAGCTGCATGGTCGGTGTCGTGAACGGTCGGGTCGGGATGAAGCCGTTGCGGCTGCTTGTAAAAGCCAGCCGCCCACCCGGAAGGGGCATCGGGCCGAGGTTGAGAATCCCGTAACCGAGGCGGTTGTGACCCGAAGGCGGATCGACCGGATTGGATTCGTCCCAGTTGCCCGAGCCCGTGTTGGGGGTGAACTCGCCGAAGGTCAGCTGCTCGATGGCTCGGCTGGGCAGGTGGATTCTGAAGATATCGGCGCCGGCCACCGACAGGTCGTTGCGCTGCGAGTTGAGCGCGTCCTCGCTGACGTCGTGGAACAGGCTGTAGTAGACCCACTCGGCCTCGAAGCCGACCACGGGGTCGGTCACGGCACAGT
>JAASTB010000270.1 GCA_021767625.1 Wenzhouxiangella sp. | reverse complement strand
CCTGGCTGCCGTGGACCAACTGCGCGACGCGTTGCACGACCTGGCCTCGCACCAGATCAACCAGCGCCGTGAATTGGTCGAAGAACTGCGCAATGCGGCGCGCTCCGGCTTCTCCGAAGTCGAGACGGCCGCGCGCAAGACGCTCAACCGCCTGACCGGGAAGGGTTGAGCGGCAACGGTGAGCACTCGGGGGCGGGCCCAACCGCCCCCGATTCCCCTGCCTCGCCTGATACGAGGCTGATCGACGCCTTTCTCGATTCCCTCTGGGCCGAGCGCGGGATTGCCCCGGCAACCGCCGAAGCCTACCGTCACGACCTGGCCGGATTCCTGGCCCGTGTTTCCACTCCCGTTGAGCAGCTGACCCGGGCCGATGTGCTCGAGTCTCTTGCCGCCCGGATGAGAGCGGGCGACAGCACGAGCAGCATCGTCCGCCAGCTTTCCTGCCTGCGGCAATTCTTCGCCTGGGCCCTGCGGGAGCGTGTAGTCGCACGGGATCCGATGCTCGACCTGGAAGGTCCCCGTCGGCCCCGGCCATTACCGGGCACCATGACCCCGCGCGAAGTCGAGGCGCTCCTCGCCGCGCCCGCCGGTGATTCACCGCTCGCCGTGCGCGACAGAGCCTTGCTCGAAACGCTCTACGCCACGGGTATGCGGGTCTCCGAGCTTGCGACGCTCACCCTGTCGAGGATGAATCTCGGGCAGGGCGTCATCCGTGTGCTCGGCAAGGGCGGCCGCGAGCGGCTCGTGCCGCTTGGCCGGGCCGCCATCGACGCCATCGATGCCTGGCTCCGGGTTCGTTCGAGTCTCAAACCGCTTGGCGACTGGTTGTTCGTGTCCAAGAGCGGGCGCGCGCTTTCCCGCCAGGCAATCTGGGCCCGGATCCGTCAACTCGCGCAGCGCGCCGGAATCCGCGAAGCGGTCCATCCTCATCGGCTGCGGCATTCCTTCGCGACCCATCTCCTGGACAACGGCGCCGACCTCCGTGTCGTGCAGATGCTGCTCGGCCACGCGGACCTGGGAACGACCCAGATCTACACGCATGTGTCGAGGGCGCGCCTCAAATCCCTGCACCAGCGGCACCATCCAAGGGGTTAATTGGTTGAAACTTGTGCTTTCCGGCGTGTTCCAATGAACAGGCCGCGGCACTCGGCTATCATTCGACGGTCTGAACGCGCCGCACGACAAGACTTGTTTCCGAGGAGTGAAGAATGAGGATTTATTCAGGAGTGATTTCGTTGCTTGCGCTCGCCTTCGTGGCGCAGGTTTCGGCCGCTGACGAGCAGGCCATCGAAGAGCGCGTACGCGCCCTGGTGCCCGAAGTCGAAACGCTGGCCATCGCTGAAACGCCCGTCGACGGCGTCATGGAGGTCCAGCTCAACAACGAAATCATCTACATGAGCGAAGACGGACGCTACCTCATGCAGGGGCGCCTGATCGACCTGGAAACCCAGACCGACCTGACCGACGCGACCAAGTCCGTGCTGCGCCGCGAGAAGCTGAACGACCTGGACGAGGCGCAAATGGTCAGCTTCGGCCCCGACGACGCGGAGTTCGAATTGATGGTCTTTACCGACACCGATTGCGGCTACTGCCGTCGGCTCCACGAGCAGATCGAGGATTACAACGACGAAGGCATTCGCATCAATTACCTGGCCTTTCCCCGCGCCGGCATCGGCTCCGAGACCTACAACACGATGGTTTCGGTCTGGTGCGCCGACGACCGCCAGAGCGCCATGAACACGGCCAAGTCCGGCAAGCAGCCCCCCGAGGCCGAGTGCGAGAACCCGGTCGAGGAACAGTGGCGCCTGGGCAAGTCCCTGGGCGTGACCGGCACGCCTTCGATGATGACGCCCGACGGCGACATGATTCCCGGTTACGTGCCACCCAGGCAGCTTCGCCAGCGCCTGGAGACGCTTTCCAAGAACCAGGCTTCGGCCGAGTGAACCGCCTGCCCGGACCGGGTCGCCGGTCCGGGCATCCAGTGGCCTATAATGTCGCGCTCACTTGAGCGTTCTCGCGGGGTCACGCATGATCGTCCTGCTCGGCAGGGACTCGCTGCCGCCGTTTCGTCTTTCCCGTCTCGCCACCCGCATCTCCGCGCTCGAGGAGCGCCAGATCCGCGTCACGGCCCGGGAGCTGTTTCTCGTCGATGCCGAGCGGCTGCCGGAGCAGCCGCAGCGCGATCGATTGCTCTCCCTGCTTTCGGCCCGGCCCCTTGGCGGTGAGTCGCTGAGCCCGAACCAGCTCCTCGTCGTCCCCCGGCCCGGCACGGTCACCCCCTGGGCCAGCAAGGCCGGCGACATCCTGCGGCGCTGCGGCCTCGACAGCCTGGCTCGCCTGGAGCACGCAACGCTGTTCGAGTTCCAGGGCACTGCGGCCGCCGATCTTTCAAAAGGCGCCTTGCGCCTGCTGCACGACCGGATGACCCAGGTCGTGGTGGGGGATCTTGGCGACCTCGATGACTGGTTCCGCGAACGCCCGCCGGCGCCGCTTTCGGTCATCCGACTCGGAGCGGACGCCGCCAGCACCCTGAAATTCCAGAACGACGAACTCGGTCTGGCGCTCAGCGACGACGAGATCGACTACCTCGTCGATGCCTACGATCGCATGGGACGGGATCCCAGCGACGCCGAACTGATGATGTTCGCCCAGGCGAACTCCGAGCATTGCCGGCACAAGATCTTCAATGCCAGCTGGAGCGTGGATGGCGTTCCCGTGGACGGTTCGCTGTTCGGAATGATCCGCAGCACGCACGCTGCCACGCCGGCCGGGACACTGGTCGCCTACGACGACAATGCCGCGGTGGTCGAGGGCTTCGACGTCGAGTTCCTGACCACCCACGGGGAGCAGCCGGTCTACGCGGGCCGACCCGGCCGCGCCCATATCCAGATCAAGGTCGAAACGCACAACCACCCCACGGCCATTTCGCCCGATCCGGGCGCGGCCACGGGTTCGGGCGGCGAAATCCGCGACGAGGCCGCCACGGGCCGGGGTGCGCGTCCGATTGCGGCGCTGTGCGGCTTTTCCGTCTCGGACCTGCGGATTCCGGGCTGGGCCCAGCCCTGGGAGACGGCCCCGGCCGAGCCGGAACGGCTGGCCTCGGCGCTGGAGATCATGCGCGACGGGCCCATCGGTGCCGCGCGCTTCAACAACGAATTCGGCCGCCCGGCCCTGCTCGGTTACTTCCGGACCTTCAGCGCCCGCATCCACGAGCGGCTCTGGGGTTATCACAAACCCATCATGATCGCCGGGGGCAGTGGCATGATCGCCGACGGGCTGACCCACAAGCAGCCGCTGGCGGCCGGTGATCGCATCATCGTGCTGGGCGGTCCGGCCATGTTGATCGGCCTCGGCGGCGGCGCGGCTTCCTCGATGACTTCGGGTCAGTCCGACGCGGAGCTCGATTTTGCTTCGGTGCAGCGCGGCAACCCCGAGATGCAGCGCCGCGCCCAGGAGGTGATCGACCGCTGCTGGATGCAGGCCGAGCGCAATCCGATCAAGTCGATCCACGACGTCGGCGCCGGCGGACTTTCCAACGCGCTTCCCGAGCTTCTCCACGACGGTGGGGTGGGCGGCCGGCTGGAACTGCGTGAAATCCCCACCAACGATCCCGCGCTCTCGCCCATGGAGTTGTGGTGCAACGAAGCGCAGGAGCGCTACGTGCTGGCCGTCGCCCCGGAGGACCTGGAGCGGTTTGCCGCGCTGTGCGAACGCGAGCGCTGCCCCTGGGCCGACGTCGGCGAGGCCAGCGATGACGG
>JAASTB010000025.1 GCA_021767625.1 Wenzhouxiangella sp. | reverse complement strand
GATCGGGTGCTGGTCACCACGCTGACCAAGCGCATGGCCGAGAACCTGACCGAGTACCTGGCCGAGCACGACGTGCGGGTGCGCTACCTGCACTCCGATATCGACACGGTCGAGCGCGTCGAGATCATTCGTGATCTCAGGCTGGGCGCATTCGACGTCCTGGTCGGCATCAACCTCCTGCGCGAGGGCCTGGACATGCCGGAGGTCTCGCTGGTGGCCATCCTCGATGCTGACAAGGAAGGTTTTCTGCGCTCGGAGGGTTCACTGATCCAGACCATCGGTCGTGCGGCGCGCAACGAGCGCGGCAAGGCCATCCTCTATGCCGACGGCGTGACCGATTCGATGAAGCGCGCCATCGAGGAGACCGAACGCCGTCGGGCCAAGCAGATCGCCTACAACGAGGAACACGGGATCACGCCGCAGACCATCCGCAAGAACATCGCCGACATCATGGCCGACGCCCAGCATATGCCGGGCAAGAAGAAACCCGCGCGAAAGGTCGCGGAAGAGCGTGAGTCCGGCTACGAGGTCGAGCCGGTTTCCCCCGAGGACGCGGCGAAGGAAATCTCGAAGCTCGAAAAGGAGATGTTCAAGGCGGCCGAGGACCTCGAGTTCGAAAAGGCGGCCGAGATCCGCGACCGTATCCACCAGATCCGCGAGCAGGGTTTCAAGGTCGCGACCTGAACCCCGCCGCGTGTCGACGGCGCAATGGAGTCCGAGCGCAATGCCTGAATGGATCACGGTGCTGCTGATTGCGACCGGGGCCGGATTGAGCGTTCCCGCCGGCGCGGCCCTGGCGTCGGTCGAGCGCATCCGCCCCGACTGGCTCGAAGCGGAATTGCGTCATTCCGTTATCGCCTTTGGCGGCGGTGCCCTGCTGTCGGCCGTCGCCCTCGTTCTCGTGCCGGATGGTATGGAAGGCCTCCCCCTGGTTGCCTCCGCCGGCTGGTTCGTTCTCGGGGGGCTGTTCTTCTTCGGGCTCGATTGGTGGCTTGCTCGCAAGGCGACCTCCGCCAGCCAGCTGGCCGCGATGCTGGCCGACTTCCTGCCCGAGGCCATGGCGCTCGGGGCCGTTTTCGCCAGCGGATCGGGCACGGCCTTGCTCCTGGCCGTCCTGATCGCCATGCAGAACCTGCCCGAGGCCTTCAATGCCTATCGCGAGATCGACGCCAGCACGCGCGCTTCCCCGGCCAGGATTCTGGTCACTTTTAGCGCCATTGCGCTGTTGGGGCCGGCTGCCGCCCTGGCCGGATTCTTCCTGCTGGTCGAAGCGCAGGCGGTGGTCGCCTCGATCATGCTCTTTGCCTCCGGCGGCATTCTCTACCTGGTGTTCCAGGACATCGCGCCGCAGGCCCGGCTGGAGAGGCACTGGGCGCCGCCGCTCGGTGCCGTAGGCGGCTTTCTCCTGGGCATGATCGGCCACGGAATCATCGGCGCAGGATGACGCCCCGGGTAGCCGTGGGCATCGAATCGAACGATCGTTTCCCCGTTGGCTGTCGCGGCTGGATGCGTGTCCCTAATGTGCCAGCGGTCGGGGGGTTGATCTTGTCTCCACGGAGCTTCACTAAGTTGGATAGGCAGATTTCCAGAAAGAGGAGGAGAGAATGAGCATCAGCGACAAGCACGTCGCCATCCTGGCCGAAGACGAGTATCAGGAACTCGAGTTGCACTACCCGCGCCTGCGCCTGATCGAGGCCGGTGCCCGCGTGTCGGTGATCGGGGCCGGTAAGGACGTCTATCACAGCGGCAAGGGATATGCCGTGGCGGTGGACGAGAACGTGGACGAAGTCCGTGCCGAGGATTTCGACGCGGTCGTGATCCCGGGTGGCATGGCGCCGGACAGGATGCGGCGTCACCAATCTATGGTCGAGTTCGTCCGCGACCTGAACGATGCCGGCAAACCGGTCGCCTGGATCTGTCACGCAGGGTGGATGGCCGTATCGGCCGACATCGTTCGCGGCAGGCGCGTCACCTCCTTCGCCTCCATCCGCGACGATATGGTCAACGCAGGCGCCGAGTGGGTGGACGAGGAGGTCGTGGTGGACGGCAACCTGATCAGTAGCCGCGTGCCGGGCGATCTGCCGGCATTCTGCCGCGCCATCCTGAGCGCCCTGCATCAGTAGTCGGAATCGCGCTCAGGGCCGATTCCCGTGCCATGCCTTTCCGCGGCCCGACTTCCGCGCACAGGGTTTATTGGTTGTTTGTCCGATCTCTAATATGGCGGAAATCTGCCCGTGCGGTCTGGAAACGGCCCGCGAAAGTGTGATACAAACTCCGGGATCGATTGTTGTCATTTCATTAAAGAGGGAGGAATCCTAATGCAGACCAGCAAGTCCGCGCTCCGACGCGCTCCTCTGGCCGTCGGAATCAGCTTCGCGCTGGCCACGGGCCTGGCTCAGGCCGCAACGTTCAATGTCACAACCAACGCCGACGCCGGCGCCGGAAGCCTTCGCCAGGCCATTACCGACGCCAACGCCGCAGCTGGTCCGCACACGATCGACATGTCCGGCATCACCGGGGACACGATCGTTCTTGCCTCCAATCTGCCGGGCTTGACGGAAGACGCTGAGCTCATGGGAAGCGACGTCACGCTCGACGGCGATGGCTCATTCGCCTGCCTGTCTTCCACCTATGCCCTGTCCGTTTCGGACATGACGGTGACCAACTGCACCGGCACCTACTACGGCGGCTACTACCAGGGTGGTGGCATTCTCGGGGTCGGCGGGCTGACCATTACCAACACGACCGTGTCGGGCAACTCGGCCTACCAGGGCGGCGGCGTCTTCGCTTCCGGCGGCCTGGAAATGACGAACTCGACCGTTAGCGGCAATACGGCCGATATCGGCGGCGGCGTCATCGTGACTGGTGGTTCGACCACGATCACGGATTCCACGATTTCGGGCAATACGGCGACGACCGGCCCGATCGGAGGTATCTATGCCTATGCCGATCACGGTTATGCGAACGATTCCATCACCGTGTCGGGCTCAACCATTTCCGGCAACGCGGCCGCGACGGCTGGCGGCGGCTTCGTCGCAGCGGTCTACAACAGCGACAAGTATGGTTACGCCCCGGACACCGGCTTTTCGATGACCAACAGCACCATCTCCGGCAACAGTGCGCCGCAGGGCGGCGGCCTGTACGTCATCAACACCGGTTTCTTCGGCTCGTACTACGGTGACTTCCAGCCGCAGTTCGCCGGCACGACGATCACCGGCAACTCGGCCACCAGCGGAGCCGGTGGCGGGCTGACGATGTTCAACGCCGGTGCTTATGCCTACGGCTACTACGCCGAGCCGAACATCGGCAACTCCATCATCCAGGGCAACAGTGCCAGTTCCGGCAGCGGTGATATGGAGACTTCGGCTGCCATCATGGCCGGCATGCCCAACATGCAGGATTTCTTCGAAATGGCGGCGGACTCGCCCGAGCGCTTCCGCAGCTGGTTCCTGCCACGGGCGGCAAAGGCCGGGCTCTCGCCGGACGAGGTTACGAGCGAGAATATCTCGGACTTCTTCTCGAGTCGGTTGGACAACAACCGGGGTGCGCCCAATGACGGCACGACGTTCATCATGAGCTTCTCAGTGGTGGGCGTGGCGCCGACGACAGGCATCTTCTCACCGGATGCCGCCACCAGCGGGGCCGTGGGCAGCGACCCGATGCTCGGCGGACTGGCTGGCAACGGCGGGCCTACGATGACCCACATGCCGGCGTTTGGCGGCTCGGCGGTGAACCTGATCCCATCCGGCAGCGGCGGCTGCGGCAGCACCTTTAGCGTCGATCAGCGTGGCCAGCCGCGCCCCGACGCGGCGATGGGGTCGGCCTGTGATGCGGGCGCTGTCGAGAACGAGCTGACCGGCTTGCCCATTGGACCACAGGCCGTGCCGACACTGGGGCACTGGGCCAGCATCCTGATGGCGCTGGGCCTCGGGCTGATGGGATGGCTGGGTCTGCGGAGGCAGAGCAACGCCTCCTGAAGACGCGAGCCGTCGATCCCTTGATGAGAGAGCGGCGCCCACCGGGCGCCGCTTTTTTTATCGGCTGCGGCAGCGGTAGATGATGAAGCGCTGCTCGCCGTCGCGAGGCGGGCCGTCGGCGACGATCGTGTCGCCATTTATGTCCCAGGCGCTGTTGCGTGCCAGGTCAGCCAGTTCGGCGGCCACCTTGTCCGGGTCGCGCTCGACGCCGGCGACACGGCTCCGCACCGAGGTCGTCGTGGTGCCGAGGCGCTCGCAGTTGAGCGCCTGGGAACGCTCGACGAGCCGTACGCCTTCGGCGCCTCTTTCCAGCTTGACCCAGGTGCAGCTCGCGAGGATGAGTGCGGCGCTCGTTGCGGCCAGGAGATGAATTTTCATGGGCTTGCGTTCGCTTGGACGGACAGAGCAAGTCACGATAGGCGTGCGCCGGAACGGCGTCAATGCCGTTCGATTCGCGCGGGTACCGCGGCCCGTAGCGGCCCGCGGCACCCGCGCGGGGATCAGAATGCGTAGTCCAGCCCCACCATGCCCATGCGCGGCTTGTTGGGCCGGGCGCCGTCGGGCAGGCGCGAGATGATCACCTGCCGGTCGAACAGGTTATCGACCCGGAGGAAAGCCGTCAGGTCTTCGTTAATGGCGTAGCGCGAGATCCAGTCGAGCACGAACAGGGACTCGGTGCGGTCGAACGACTCGGCGTTGCGGTTGCAGCCCACCTGCACGCAGGTCGCGTCCATGTACTTGGCTACGAGATGGTTGTCCCAGCCGCCGCTGTGCTCCAGGCCCAGGCGAAGGCTGAAGAGGTTTTCCGGGATGTCGGCAAGCGTGTCGCCGTCGAAACCCCCCGTCACCGGGTTGTCTTCGCTGATTGCGGCGTCGGAGTAGGTGTAGTTGAAGCTCAGGGGAATCGTGAAGTTGCCGGCCCGCCATTCCTGGCCGAACTGGAACTCGACCCCCTTGACGACCGCCTCGCCGGTGACGAAGCTGCCGGACGTGGCACCGTTGCTGCACGGGCTGGCCATGGAGCAGACCTCCGCCTGGTTGTTGAAGTCGCTGAGGAATCCGACGAGTTCCACGAACAGTTTGTCGCGAAAGTGTCGAATGCCGAGTTCGTAGTTGACGCTGGTCTCGGGTTCGTCGTTTTCGGTCGCACCGCCGCCCAGGGGGGCGAAGCCGCGATGGACGCCCGCGAGGAGCTGAAAGCGGTCGTGGAAGTCCCAGGTCAGGGCGGCGCCCGGCAGCCACTCGGCGGTCGAGCTGCTGCGCCGGGCGGGTTCGTCGGCGCGGTCGGGCGTGGCGAACTGCCGCCGGAAAGTCTCGACGTCTTCGTAGCGCAAGGCCAGGTCCAGCCTGAAGTCGGGGGTCACCTGCCACTGGTCCAGTGCCCAGAAGGCCACGGCATCGGCGCCCTCGAGTCGATTGTCGCTGCCGGTCGGCGCGATGGTGTCGCGGTAGATGAGGCTGCCGTCGACCTGGTCGTAGACTTCGACCGGCTGGTATCGGTCCATTCGGTCGCTGTGATCACGGACGCCGAGTTGCAGCCGGTGGTCGCCGACGATGGCATCGAGACCCAGTTCCAGGCCGTAGGATTCGTATTCGCGGTTGTTGTGCTTGTAGCCCAGGCCGGCGTAGTCCTGTTCGCCGTGCAGGATGGCCAGCGCATCGGGGTCGCCGGCGTTGGCCGCGTCGACGAAGGCGCCGATGCCGGTCTTGAACCAGTCACGGGCGAACTCGTTGTGATAGCCGAGCGCGGAGAGCTTCACCTGGCTGGTCAGGTCGAAATCCCAGGCCAGCGAAAAGCCCTGGTGGTCGTTGTCCATCTGGTCGATTTCCGACAGGCCGTAGCGTCGATTGGCGTCCCGCTCGAAATCCCGGTCGGTCAGGCCGGCGTAGGTTTCGTTGGAGGTCTCTTCGGAGTACTGCGCCTTGAACTGGAGGCTCTGACGTTCGCCGCTCCAGCCGAACTTGACGAGGTAGCTCTGGATGTCGAAGCCGGTATCACGGTTGCTCCGGTCGATGTCCTTGAAGCCGTCGCTGTTGCGGTAGACCGTATCGACCAGCCAGCCGAAGTCGCCTTCCCGACCGCCAACCCAGGCGTGCGTGTTGTGTTCGCTGTTCTCCCCCATGCTGGTGACGATCCGCCCGGAGGTTTCCGACGGAATCGGCGTGGTCACCAGGTTGATGACGCCGCCGATCGTCTGTGGACCGTAGCGCAGCAGGGGGGCGCCCTTGAGGACTTCGACCGCGTGCATCTGGTAGACCTGCGGGAAGTAGTAGGCAGCCGGGTTGGAGTAGGGCGCCGGCGCGATCAGCACGCCGTCCTCGAGCAGCGTGATCTTGCTCGAGCGGCCGCCCGCTGCGGCGCGAATGCCGATGTTGGGTCGCAGGCCCTCGCCGTCTTCCTCGCGGATGTAGACGCCCGGCACGGTCTTGAGCAGCTGATTGATATCGGTGCGCGACTCGACCGCCATTTGTTCGGGGTCAACGACGGCGCCCGTTCCGGACAGCCTGCGGGCATCGGCGCTCGAGCCTACGATGCGTACCCGGTCGAGGACGCTCTGGAGGCTTTGCTGGACGGCTCGCGCGCTTTCCTCGCGCTCGGCCTGCGATTCGGTGTCGCGACGCGCTTCTTCGGCGAGCGCGGTGGCGGCCGCACCCAGGGCGAGGCCGGTGAGCAGGAGATTCTTGATCACGAAGGGTCCTTTGAGAACGGTGGTTGATGGCGCGCGGCGATTCTAAACGCAAATCATTTTCATGCGCAAGAGCAATAACGGCCGCCGGTCTGAATGACCGCCTTCCCGTGATGAATTTCGTTACATTGGGCGATGAGGCCAATCGAAGGGAATCGGGACATGCAGCAGGCAGTCGAGAGCGCCCCGCCCCAGTTCACTTACCACGCGGGCTGGACCGAGCTGACCGAGCGGGATGCGCAGGACGTCATCGAGTTCTGGCAGCGCGAGAAGGCGTTGCCGGGTGGACAGGATCCCCGCCAGCGGGTGAGCCAGGTCGTGATGTTCGCTCGCGACGCCGATGGCGAAGTGGCGGCGGTCGGTACGGCGGTGCCTCAGTGGCCACCGCAATTGGCTCAGCCGGTTTACTACTACAGGAGTTTCGTGGCACCGAAATGGCGCCACACCCGGGTGGTCTATAACCTGCTGCGCAAGGCCGTGCGTCTTCTGGAGGCCGACGCCGAGGCGCACGACTGGCCCTGCATCGGCGTGATGCTGGAGCTGGAGAACCAGCGCTTCGGCGAAACCGGCCGGATGCCCGTGTGGCCGCGCATCGAGTTCGTCTACATCGGGCGCAGCCCGCGCGGCCTGGAGTGCCGCGTGCACTGGTTCCGCAAGGCGAAGCTCAAGAACCCCGGCGAGCAGGTCGGCCAGGCAAGGCCGGCCCAGTAGCAGCCGCAGCCGGCCCGCAGCCGCGCTGGCGGCTTCAGGAAGCGGCCGTACGGGCTTGCACCACTTCCTTCAGTGCCTCGTCCGGCAGCGAGTAGCTGATGGCAAGGTGCTTGTCGTTGCCGCCGAGCACTTCGGGAAAGCGCATGCCGCCGAGCACCGATACGGCGAAGACTTCCTGGACGGCGTCTTCGAACTTGAGGAAGCCGACCGTCCCGCCCGAGCGGATGTCGACCACCCACACGCCGCAGTTGCGCTCGCTGACTCTCTCGGTCAGGGAGATGCCCGAGAACACGGCCGATTCGCGCACCTGGGACAGTCCGACGAAGGCGTAGGGTCCCAGGAAATCCAGGCCGCGAGTGAATCCCGGCAGCTCGGCCACGGTCTCGAGCTGGCCATTGTCCGGGTCGACGGTCGCCAGCGTGCCGTTGCCCGATTCCAGCACCCAGAGCTTGTCCTGGTACCAGCGCGGCGAGTGCGGCATGGACAGGCCGCGACAGATGATCTCGTCGCTTTCGACATCGATCAGGACGCCGCCGCCCGCCTTGTTCTCGCGCCATCCACCGGCCGTGTCGGAAGTGCCCAGGGCCGTGACGTACTTCGGGCGGCCGTCGACCACCTCCAGTCCGTTGAGGTGGCAGCGGTCTTCCGCCGCGTAGCCGGAGATGAATTTCGGTCGCCAGCGCGGAACGAAACTGTGTTCGTTGTCGAGCGTGCACAGGCAGGAGAAGCGGGTATTGACGAGCCAGAGCTCGTCGCCGGCCCAGTCCATTTCGTGGATGTCGATGTTGCCGGTAATGTGACCGTGCCGGGGCAGGAACGCCGCGTCGTGCCGGCCCTCGGGTGGGAGCTTGCGCGCCACTTCCGGCATGTTGCGGTAGTACTCGACGGTGTAGGCCGTTCCCAGCGCCATGCGGCCGCCATCGCTGGCCAGTCCCATCGGCCGGTTGTAGACGCGGAAATGCGTGTTCAGCTTGCCGTCGTTCTCGCGCACGATCACCAGCTTGCCCGCCTGGTACGTGCTGACCAGCAGCGAACTGGCCGCTTGCTGGAGCAGCTTCGGCATGCTGGCCGTGTGTACGCTGCGAAGCGGTGACATGTCGGGATCCTGGACCCCGCTTCCCGCATTTTCGGCGGCCGGCGGGCCGGGCTGCGCGGCCGCCGGGCCGCCCGGCGGCTCGGGGGCGCGAATAGGGGCGCCGATGGCCGGTTCCGCACCGGTCTCTCGCCCCGAGTCCGCGTGATTCGACGCGGGCGCGGTCCGGCCGCCGGCTTGCGGTTCCCGCGTGGCGCGGGCACCGGGGGGGACAACGACAACGGGCTTGCCTTCGTCGTCGCGCAGGGCGCCGAGCACAATGGTCTGGTAGAGGGCCTGGGCCACGTCCAGCCCGTTCGGCAGCTTCCAGTTGCCCGCGAACATGCCCGCTTGCGCGACCAGTTGTTCCATGGCCTGGCGATAGGCCGCATCGCCGGCCCGATCCTCCCCGTGCCGGGCGTGAATGCCCTGCCACTGGTTGATGTACTGGTTCAGGGCCGCTTCCAGCTTGGGCAGGTGCGGGGCCTCCGCCGGCACGACGTTGCGCAGTTCGGCCATGATCTCCCTGGTCAGGCTCTCCATCTCCCAGGGCGACATGACGCGACCGACGCGCACCGTTTCGGTGCCGAGCTCTCGGGCGCCGGCCCCGAGATTCAGCTGCCTGGGGCTCATGCTCGATGCGCGCTCGGGGTCGAGCGGCCTGTCGGCCGACTTGACCGTCGACCAGAATGTGGCGGACCCCACCGTGTCGACGACGAGGTAGACCAGTTCGCCGTCCGGCGAAGCCGTGTACTCGTAGCCTCCCCAGCCGTTCATCAGCCACGCCTGGCCGTCGGGAATGTTTGCTCGCGATTCCCCGCACTGCCACTGTGCACCTTCTCCGCCCGAGACGATCATGAACACGCGCGACCGGCGGTGCCAGTAGGCGCCGGCATCGACCATGCGTTGCGCGGCCCGGCCGGGTTCGACCCTGATCAGCAGGGCTCGCCCGACGATGGTGTCGAGCGATGCGAGCAGGGCCTTCAGGGAAGGCAGTTTCTCGAGCCACTTCGTCGGTTGCATTCGGCCCTCCATCCGTGCGGCATCGTCCCCGCCATCGGCGGTCACGAGCGGCAGGATTTCGTGGCCTTCGAGCTTTCTGGGGTGCGGCTGCCAGGCATCGGCATCGGCGACGCCTTCGATCTCGTCCCGAACGCTGGCGGCGTCGAAGCGGTAGGGAAGACGAATGAAAGGGGAGTCGAGTTTCATGGGCTATGCGCCTTTGGATTCGGCATACGGTTTGGTCTTTCAACGGCTTAAACGTCGAATGACGCGCAAACTTGCCAACTGCCGCGCGATTGTAACCTTCAGTCTCGCCGCCCGGGCCAGCGGCCTCGTTGCTCCCGCTGCCAGAGCATCCAGACGACCAGCGCAGCGAGCGCGACCAACAGTGCCCAGCGGTGGTCCGGTCCGAAGCGGGTTTCGGCCACCATCACCGCGACGCAGCCGAGTCCGCTGGCGATGGAGACGCTCAGCGGGTGCGCGGTCAGTGGGGTCGCGCTGAAGTGGTGCGAGAGGACGAACCCTAGCGGCGCGCCCGCGGAAAGGGCCGTTCCGGCCACGAAAGCCCAATGCGCCTGCTGCCAGGCGAGGAGCAATGCCCCAGCCAGCAGTGCGGCCAGGGCGGGAATGGCGACTCGCGTCGAAATCAAGTGTCGGTGGCGCGGCGGCGGAACCAGATCGAACCCGCCAGCAGGGCCAGGGCGATGCCGATGCCGACCCACATCTCCGGTCGCGCCAGGTATTCCAGGCTGTTGGAGAAGCTCATGAACAGTTCCTCGCTGAACTCGACGTCCGCGAGATCGATGTTGTTGCCGCTCGATTCGACCCGCCAGCCGATATTGCTCGGCAGGATGCCGCTGCCCAGGCGCTTGAGGATGATCAGGCCGACATTGAGCTCCGGCATGCTGAAGCTCGAAAGCAGGCTCCAGGCATGCTGCAAGAGAGAGATCACGGCGGGCACGGCCACGGCCACCAGGATTGGAACTCTCGGCGCCCAGGAAGAGCAGAAGACCAACCAGGCGTACACCGGCAGCAGCCACAGGCCCTGAATCAGAAGGCCAAGCGCCATGACCGACCACAGCTTGGGCAGGCTGGCCGGCAGCCAGAACGCGGTGAACGGGTTGATGCCGGCCATGAATCCGTAGACGGTGGCGATCAGCAGCACGATGATCTGCGTGATCATGACCACCACCAGGTAGATCGCCGGCGCCAGCAGGCAGGCGGTGAGCACCTTCGAGGCGACGGTCATGGTGTCCGACACGGGCAGGGACTTCCAGAACAGGATCGAACGATCCTTTCGCTCGTCGTACAGGCAACTGGAAAGGTAGAACAGCAGCACGAGGAGCAGGATCTGGAAGAACAGTCCCGAAACCGCGAATAATGCCCCGGTAACGAAAAGGCGCTTCTGGTCGGCTGGCACGTCCGAGAACTGCCGGATGGCGTCCAGGGTGAAGGCCATTTCATTGTCGAAGCGCGAACCGAGGATGAGCCCGAAGACGATGAAGAACAGGGTCAGGCCCAGGATCGTGATCGGCGCCCACTTGAATGCGCCGGGACTCTCCCAGAGTTCGCGTCGCATCAGGGTCCACATGGTGCTGATCGATCGCGTGCTCATGCCGCTTCCTCCGTGCTCTCGCTGTTCTCGTACTCTTCGCCCATCAGGGCCACGAACAGGTCGGCAACGCTCGGGCGGTGCAGTTCGCCGATTTCCCTGAGGCGTGCGATGTCGCCGCCGTCGAACAGGAAGATATGGCGGCCGAACAGCACGCGCTCGTGTATCGGGTTCATGGCGCGCGCTTCCTCGACGTGATCGGGCTTGACCATGACTTCGCGATAGCGCTCGTGAACGGCATCCATCGTGGCGTTGAGCACGAGCTTGCCGTCCTTGATGAACAGCAGGTCGGTCAGGATGTGTTCGACTTCTTCGACCTGGTGGGTGGTGATAAGGATGGTGCGCTCTTCGTCGAAGTACTCGTTGAGAAGATTCGAGTAGAAGCGCTTGCGGAACAGGATGTCCAGGCCCAGCGTCGGTTCGTCGAGCACCAATAGTTTGGCGTCGATTGCCATCACGAGCGCGAGATGCAGCTGTACCACCATGCCCTTGGAAAGCGCCTTGACCTTGGTGTTCTGCTTGACCTTGGTGTTCTTCAGGTAGTGCATGCAACGCTCGCGGGAGAAGCGCGGGTGCAGGCGTTCGGTCATTTCGATGACCTGCCAGACTCGCGCCCAGCGCGGCAGGACGGCCACGTCGGCGATGAAGCACACGTCTTCCATCAGTTCATCGCGATCCTTGTCCGGCTTGCGGCCGAGCACCTCGAGCTGGCCGTCGAATCCGGTCAGGCCGAGAATCGCCTTCAGTGCCGTGGTCTTGCCGGCGCCGTTGGGGCCGATCAGGCCGACGATGCGGCCCGAGGGAATCTCGAGATCGATCCCGTCGACAGCCCGGTTGCTGCCGTAATAGCGTTTCAGGTCCCGGGCGTGAATGGTCAGGCTCATGAATTGCTCTCCTCTTTGTTCTTGTCGCTTGCGGCCATCAGATCCTCGATCGACAGGCCGAGCTTTTCGATCCGCTGGGCCAGCCGCGGCCATTCCTCATTGAGAAACCGGTTGCGCTCGCTCTCCAGCAGCTTGCTACGCGCGCCCTCACGCACGAACATGCCGACACCGCGCCGCTTGTCGACGAGCTCGTCGTCGACCAGCGACTGGTAGGCCTTGGAGACCGTCAGCGGATTGATCTGGAAATCCACGGCCACCTGCCTCACCGAGGGCAGGGGCTGTCCTTCGCGCAGTGTGCCGTCCAGAATGGCCGCAACGGTCTTTTCCCGCAACTGCCAGTAGATCGGCTGGTTGTCGTCCCAGCGTGCTTCCATCGTCAGTGCGTCAGGCCGGAGAACCAGGGGAGCAGGCTTGGGTTGCCCTTGCCGCGGTTCGAACGTGCCGGTTGGTCGGGATGGCCGACCGAGGCCGAGCCGCCGTTGACCGCCTCGATCTGTTCGATGGGCTGATCCCCGTCGGCCTGGAGCGGGCCCTGGACGTCTCCGCGGTCGGAGGTGAAGGACAGGGCCAGGCACACCGCGGCAGCGACCAGCGCCAGCCGGTGCGGGATGACGAGCGTGCGGTGCTTGGATATCGGCAACATGGTCAGCTCCTTTGGCTGTCGTGTTGGTGTATTAGTCTAGTAAAACACCACTACAGAGTCAAGCGGAATTTTGCTCGACAAGACGCGCTCGTAGCCCGATCCCTCGATCTGGTAGACTTTTCGGCTGGAACCGACCGCCATTCGGCTGGTCACAGGCTCACTCAAGTTTCCCATTCCCAAGGAGTTCTATTCCATGAAGATTGCCCGAATTCTGGCCGGCTCCGTGCTGGCCGCGAGCGTTTCGACCGTGGCCCTGGCCCAGGACGAGACCCTCGAAACGCCCGAGGAACGCCTCAGCTACACCATCGGCATGGACATCGGCAGTTCCCTGTCCGAGCAGGACATGGAGCTGAACCTGGACCTCCTGGTCGAGGCGCTGCGCGCCAGCTACAACGGCGAGGAGACCCGCCTGACCAAGGAAGAGGCCCTGGCCGAGCGGGAAGCCTTCATGCAGCGTCGCCAGCAGCAGATGCAGGCCCAGCGCCAGGAAGAGGCCAGCGCCAACAAGGAAGCCGGTGAGGCTTTCCTGGCCGAGAATGCCGAACGCGACGGCGTGATGGTGACCGACTCCGGGCTGCAGTACCGCGTGATCGAAGAAGGCGAGGGCGCCAGCCCGGCGGCCGAAGACCGCGTCACCGTCCACTACAAGGGCACGCTGATCGACGGCACGCAGTTCGACAGCTCCTATGACCGCGGCGAGCCGGCCACCTTCGCGCTCAACCAGGTCATTCCCGGCTGGACCGAAGGGCTTCAGCTGATGAGCGAAGGCGCCAAGTACGAGTTCTTCATTCCGTCCGAACTGGCCTACGGCGAACAGGGCCGTCCGGGTCCGATCGGCCCGAACTCCACCCTGATCTTCGAAGTCGAGCTGCTGGAAGTGGCCGGCAGCGAGTCCCAGGAATAAGTCGGAAGAGCGCTTCGTCATGGGGACATTGCAGGACGCCCTGCTCAAATCGGGGCTGGCTGACGAAGAGCAGCTGAAAAAGAGTCGGCGCCGGGGCAAGCCCGGCGCCGGCCAATCCGGCCCGAAGAAGGCCCGCAACAGTGCGCCGGCCAAGAAGAAGCGCACGGCGCGGAAGAAGAAGGCGGCGGATTCCGATCTGGCCCGCGCCTACGCGGCACGCCGCAAGGCCGAGGCAAGCGAGAAGGAAGCCGAAAAGCAGCGCCGCGTCGCCGAGCAGGAGGAGCGCCGCCGGCGCAACCTGCAGCTCGACGGGATCATCAAGGGCAACACCCTCAACCGCAAGGACGCCGAAGTGCCTCGCTACTTCGAGCACATGGGGCGCATTCGTCGGGTCCTGTGCACCCCCGAGCAGCGCGAACAGCTCAACAAGGGCGAAATCGGCGTGGTCAACCTGCGTGGCTCCTACCTGCTGGTCTCGCTCGAGACGCTGGAGAAGTACCGCGAGGTCGCCCCGGACCTGGTCCCCGGCCTGGAAGGCCGCGACGAACCCGAAGACGACGGCAGCCACTATCCGCCGGTGCCCGACGATCTGGTCTGGTAGCTCCGGCGTCATGGGGTGGTGCCGGAAGTGGCATCACGCAGAGCCACAGAGGAGCGGAGTTCGCAGAGGACAATCCAATTGGACAGCCTGATGCCGAGAGCATGGCCAATCCATGGCCAGGGCAGTTCTTTTGATGGATGCTCGCGCTCTCCTCTGCGATCTTTCCTTTTCTCCCCGTCTCTGCGTGAATCAAGGGCTAACGGCAACGGATCTCGAAAGGGCGATGCTCAGTAGTCGAGATTCGGCCGCAGGTATTTCTCCGCCTCGGCGACGCTGATGCCCTTGCGCTCGGCATAGTCTTCGACCTGGTCCTTTCCGAGCTTGCCGACCACGAAGTACTTGCTTTCGGGGTGACCGAAGTAGTAGCCGCTGACGGCAGCCATCGGTTTCATGGCGAATCCCTCGGTGAGCTCCACGCCGATGTTGTCGGTGACCTGGAGCAACTCGAACAGCTTGGCCTTCTCGCTGTGGTCGGGGCAGGCCGGATAGCCGGGCGCCGGGCGAATGCCACGGTAGTGCTCGCCGATCAGTTCCTTGTTGTCCAGTGACTCGTCGGCAGCGTAGCCCCAG
>JAASTB010000269.1 GCA_021767625.1 Wenzhouxiangella sp. | reverse complement strand
ATTCGATGCCGAAGACCGTGAAGACCAGGCGCAGCAGCACGTAGATGGCGACCTTGGTGGCCGTGGAGGCCAGGAACACGGTCACCGCCGACGGCGCATTGGCATAGGCGCCGGGCAGCCAGCGGTGCAAGGGGAACAGCGCGAGCTTCAGGCCGATGCCGACGATGATGAACGCAAAGGCAGCCTGCACGGCCCGGCTGTCGGCCACGGCCGGCAGGCGCTCGGCCAGGTCGACCATGTTGAGCGTGCCGGTCATGATGTAGATCAGGCCGATTCCGATCAGGTAGAAGGTCGCGCCCAGGGTGCCCATGACCAGGTAACGGAAGGCCGACAGCGGCGCGGCTCGGCTGCGTCCCTGCGCGACCAGCACGTAGGTCGACAGCGAGGAAATCTCGAGGAAGACGAAGACGTTGAAGGCGTCGCCGGTCAGGGTGATGCCCATCAGGCCGGAGAAGGAGAGCAGGAACAGCGCGTAGAACAGGCCCTGTCGCTGTGGCACTTCGCGGTTCACGCTCACGCGGCCCCAGGGCAGGATCACCGCGCCCATTACCGCGATCAGCAGCCCGATGAAGGCGTTGACCGCGTCGACGCGATACTCGATGCCGATCGGCGGGGGCCAGTCGCCGAAGAAGTAGCGCATCGGCTCGTTGACCGCCTCGGGCAGCACGAAGGCCATGATCACCGCCGAGGCTGTAACGCTCGCCAGGGCCAGCAGCCACGGCAGGAAGCGGCCGGGCAGCAGGGCGCAGACCGGTGCGGCGAGCAGCGGCAGCAGCACGCTGAACGGCATCCACTCGAGAATGCTCATGTATTGGGCTCCCCGTCCTCTTCTTCGGTGAGCTGGTCGTCCTGGATGCTGCCGTAGTTCTCGCGCACCCGTACCGCCAGGGCCAGGCCGACGGCCGTGGTGGCCACGCCGACGACGATGGCGGTCAGGATCAGTACATGCGGCAGGGGGTTGGAATAGAGATCGACGCCCTTCTCGAGCACCGGCGAGGAAGCGCCGATGATCTTGCCCGCGGAGATGAACAGGATGAAGACAGAGGTCTGGAAGATGTTCAGCCCGATGATGATCTTGACCATGTTGCCGCGCGCGATCACGGCATAGAAGCCGGTCATCATCAGGAAGATCACGACCCAGTAGTTGAAGTGGCCCAGCCAGTCCATCAGTCGATCTCCTCCCGGTTCGATTCCGCCACGACCCGCAGCCGGTCGGCGAACAGGGTGTAGATGAGCATGACCACGGCGGCGACCGTGATGCCGACGCCCAGCTCGACGAGAACGATGCCGGCTTGCTGGGCGCCCTGGGGTGAACCGGGGATCAGCGGGGTGAACTCCAGGAACTGGCCGCCCAGGACCACGCCGAGCACGCCGATGGTCGAATAGAGCATGACCCCCACGCTTGCCAGGACCTTCTGGGCGCCGGCGGGAATCACTGCGAGGGCTTCGTCGAGGCCGAAGACCAGCGCGAACAGGATCCAGGCCGCGGCGAAGATCACGCCCGCCTGGAAACCGCCGCCCGGCGAGTACTCGCCGTGAAACTGGATGTAGAGCGCGAACAGCATGATCAGCGGGATCAAGAACCGCGTGACGACGCGCAGGATGCCGTTGGTCTTCATTCGCCTTCTTCCCCCTCGATAGGCTCGTCGGCCGGCTGGCGCCGGCGCTTCCGGGTGGCGCCGAGGAGCATCATCACGCCGATGCCGGCGGTGAAAATGACGTACACCTCGCCGAGGGTATCGATGGAACGATAGCTGGCCAGCACCGAAGCGACCACGTTGGGAATGCCGATGTCCTTGTAGGACTCCTCCAGATAATAGGGCGCGACGTGCTGGTGGATCGGGTTGTCGGCCGCGCCGAAGGGCGGCAGGTCCCAGGTCGCGTAGACCAGCGTGGCGCCCGTGACGAGCACCACCACCAGCGCAGTGAGGTTGCGGCCGCGGCCGCGGTCTTCGTGGCGCGGCGCCAGCGACAGGGCCACCAGCATCAGGATGGTCGAGATGCCGGCGCCCACGGCCGCTTCGGTCAGGGCCACGTCGCCGGCGTCGAGCACGGCGAACAGGGAAGCCGACACCAGCGAATAGATGGCGAACAGCATCACCGCGGCGAACAGGTCGCGCATGCGAAGGACGGCGACCGCCACGATCGCCAGGAAGGCGAGCAGCGTGAGATCGATCAGTTGTTCGATGACTGCTCTCCTTCGGGCTTGAGGCCGTCGGTCAGGCCGGCGCGCGCCAGGGCATGCGAGGCCGTCGGCGAGGTGAACAACAGGAAAAGAAGGATCAAGGCCAGCTTGATCGAAAGCAGGGACAGGCCGGCCTGCAGGATCAGTCCCGCGATGATCATCAGCGCGCAGAGCGTGTCGGTCATCCCGGCCGCGTGCAGCCTCGAATAGAAATCGGGAAAGCGCAGCAGCCCCACCCCGCCCAGGATGCCGACCAGGCCGCCGCCGAGCAGCAGGAACCAGCTGAGCACGTCGATGACGATCATGGTTCTTCCCCTTCGCGCCCGATCTCTTCGGGGCGCTGGAGCCGGACGAGCTTGAGTACCGCGATGATGGCGATGAAGTTGATCAGGGCGTAGACCAGCGCGATGTCGATGAACAGGTCGTGGCCCATCACGAAGCTGATGAGCGCGACCAGGAGCACGGTCTTCGTGCCGAATACGTTCACTGCGACAATGCGGTCCCACACGGTGGGGCCGAGCAGGGCGCGCGCCAGCGCCAGGGCCATCGTCGCCAGCATGGTGAGCGCCGCCAGGGTATAGATCACTTCGATTGGCCCTCCAGCCAGCAGACGCGGTCGCCCATCTCTCCGGAGAGGACGCCTTCGGCGCCGGCCTCGGTCAGGGCGTGGACCACGACTTCGTTGCCTTCCAGCCGCAGGCTGACGGTGCCAGGCGTGAGCGTGATCGAGTTGGCGTAGGTGACCCGCGTGAGCTCGCGCGATTGCTTTGCCGGCACCCGGAGCACGCGCTGACGGATGTGACGGCGCGGATTGAAGACCGCCTTGGCCACGTCGAGATTGGCCAGCACGATCTGCCAGACCAGCCAGGCCCAGTAGACGGGCAGGCGCCACGAGAACAGGCCCGGGTTGTGTTCCACGCCGATGACGTCCATTCGCCACGACAGCCATGCCGCCAGCGCGATGGAGGCGACGCCGAGCGCGAGGATGACGGGCTTGAACAGGCCCGACAGTCCCAGCCAGAGAGCGGCCATCACCAGGGCCAGTGAGATCACGTAACGCATAAGACCGCGAATATTACCAAAACCGTGTGCACGCGGGCCATGTTCCGGACCCGCGGCATGGCCAGAAATTCACAGGTAGGGACTGAAAAGCCAGCAGGCCGCATCCCGCAGCCGCGCCGGAAGCGATCGCCCGTCCACCTCCTCCAGGCGCAATTCCCTGCCGGCCGCGGCGGCCGCGTCGATCCGTTCGGACAGGTGGCCGGCGATCGTCGCGTCGTAGGCCTCGACCTGCAGCTCGAAGTTCAGCCGCAGGCTGCGCGGATCCCAGTTGGCCGAGCCCACCAGGCTGTAGAAGTCGTCGACGACGAACAGCTTGCCGTGGTTGAACGGCGCCGGCTGCAGGCTCACCCGCACGCCGCGGAAGAGCATCTCCCAGAGCATGTTGCGCGTTGCCCAGTCGACGAAGCGAAGGTTGCTCTTCTCCGGAAGCACGACGTGCACGTCGATGCCGCGCACGGCCGCCGCCTGCAGGGCGCCGATGAGCTCGCGCGGCGGCAGGAAGTAGGGCGTCATGATCCGGATCGAGTGGCGAGCGCT
>JAASTB010000024.1 GCA_021767625.1 Wenzhouxiangella sp. | reverse complement strand
CGCTGGTGATCAGTCCGCAGGGACGGCATGTGTATGCCGCGAGCCTGGCTGACGATTCGGTCAGCCGCTTCAGCCGCGATCCGCTCACGGGCCTGCTCCAGTTCGAGGCGCAGATTCGCAACGGTCAGGAAGTGGCCACCGGCCTCGACGGCGCCAGCGCCCTCGTCATGGCCGATGACGGACAGTATCTGTATGCCGGTTCGCGCAACGACGGCGGCGTCCTCGTCTTCGAACGCGAGTGGAGCGACGGCAGCCTGGTCGCGATCGATCGACTCGAGGCGCTGGGCCTGGGTGACGTGCGCAGGCTCATCGGCGACGCCGAAGGTTTGATGGCGGCTGTCGAGGCGCCCGGGGCCGAACTGGTTACGCTCGCCCATCAGCCCGCCGGTTTCTGCGGCGATGGCGCCGGCACGGCCGTCGACAGCCTGGTCGACTCGGTCAGCCTGGCCCCCGGCGCAACCGTGAGCTACAGCATCACCGCGCGCGTCCATCCGGGCGCCCGGGGCGATCTGGTCAATACGGCCGAAGCGATCCTGCCCGGCGATGTCGTCGCGCTTACCCCCGACGCGCACAGCGCGACCGATGAGTCGCCGATCAGCGTCGTCACCGAGCTCGACGTGGTCAAGGCCATCAGCGGTGAGACGACGGCGCTGGTTGCCGGTGGTCCGGTCGGCTTCCTGATCGAGCTTTCCAATGCGGGACCGAGCCACGCCTTCGGCGCTCGAGTGTCCGACCTCCTGCCGGGCGTCATCAACGATGCGTCCTGGATCTGCGAGCCGATCCCGGCCGACACGCTCGGCAGTTTCTGCCAGGCCGGTGGTAACGGCGATATCGACGAGCTCGTCGACGTGCTCGTCGGGGAACGCCTGCTCATCCAGGTCGATGGAACGATCGATCCGTCCTTCCGTGGGCAGCTCAGCAATACCGCGCTGGTCGAAGCGCCGCTGGATGCCTCCGACCCGGACCCTGACAACAACGAGTCGAGCGTCAGCGGGACGGTGAACGCCGTGTCGGATATCCGCGTCGAGAAATCCTCCGCGGTTGAACAGGGTTTCCCGGCCGAGCTGGTGGAATTCGAAATCGTGGTGACGAACGACGGCCCGAGCGATGCCCCGCAGGTGAGTGTGGCGGATGCGCCCCCGGCCGGCATGAGCTTCGAGAGCTGGCAGTGTGTCGCAACGGACGGCGCCTGCACAGGATCGGGCAGCGGGGCCATTTTGGAGACGATCTCGCTCGATGCCGGCGGATCCGCGGTGTTCACCGTATCGGCCCGCATCGATGCCGGTCTGGCCGTTCCGACGACGCTCGTCAACGAGGCCAGCGCAATTCTCGGTGGCGAGGGTAGCGACCCGGTACCCGGAAACGACAGCGACAGTGCCGCCGTCGAAATCGTGGCCGCGGAAGCCGACTTGCAGGTGATCAAGGTTGTCGATACTGCCGCGGCGTTGCCCGGCGACACGCTCGAATACCGGATCACGGTGACCAACCCGGGTCCGGGTTTCGCCGATGCCGCAAGAGTCGTCGATGTCATGCCTGCCGGCCTGGTCTCCGTCACCTGGACCTGCCAGGGTTCGGTCGGCGCCGTCTGCGAGGAAAGCAGCGGCAGCGGAGACATCGACGCGACCACCGCTATGCCCGCCGGCGGCCAGTTGCTCTTCGTGGTGACCGGCCAGATCGATCCGGGTCTGCCCAGCGGCCCCGACGAGCTCGTGATCAACACCGCCACGGTTTCGCTCACCGGCGAGACGACCGATCCGGATGACGGAAACAACGAAGACACGGCCACGACCGTCCTCGACCTGGACGTCATGTTCCGGGATCGGTTCGAGGCCCCCGAAACGACAGAGGAGCTAGATTGATGCAGCGCTTCCCCACCTGGCTGATGCTCGTTCCGATCATCGCGCTGGCCGCCTGTCGGCAGCCGGCGGATGAGGGAGAGCGCGTTCTCGCCACAATCGGCGAGGAGACGATCACCGTTTCGGAGTTCGAGCACGAAATGTCCCGACGCAGCCAGGGCCGGCCGAAGTTCTTCGAGAGCGCCGCGAACCGCCGTGCCCTGCTCGAGGAGCTGATGCGACATCGCATGCTGGTCCAGGAGGCTCGAGATGCCGGTATCGATCAGGAGCCGGAGTTTCGTGCCCTGGTCGAGCGGATGCTGATCCAGCGCCTGCGCGCCAAGCGCCTGGAAGAACGCATGCAGGACGATGCGCCGACCGATGAGCAGGTGGCCGCTTTCTACGAGGACAACCGGGACACGTTCTCGCGTCCCGCCCGGCGGCAGGTTGCGATGATCCGTATCGACGTACCGCCCGCGGCCGGGGACGAAGCCCGTGCGACCGCTCGCGAAAGGGCCGAAGCCGCGCTCAGCAAGGTACCGGAGCTGCCGGCCGAGACCCCGCATTTCGGCCCCCTGGCGGTGGAGTACTCCGATGATCGCTCATCCCGGTACCAGGGTGGCGTGGTCGGCTGGCTGGTCGATGGCCAGTCCGAGCGCTACCGATGGCCGGGAATCGTCCTGGAGGCCGCCTACGCGCTCGATCAGCCCGGTGAAACCTCTTCGATCATCGAGACGCCGGAAGCCTTCTACATCGTGCGGCTGGCGAACCTGCAGCCCGGGCGCGTGCAGCCCCTGGAACAGGTTGCCGACGGCATTCGCCATCGTCTTCAGCGCGAGCGCTCGCGGGACCTGGAGCGCGATCTTTTCGCCGATATCGCCGAGGGCAAGACCAGCGAGATCGACGAGGCCGCGCTCGACAGCGTCGAGCCCCCGCAGGCCGCGCCGGTAGAAGCCGACGCGTCTCAAGAACCACCGGCTCTTCCTGCCGATCCGGCCGGAACGGCGGAGTGAACGAGACATGGAGAAAGTCAACGCAATGAAACGCCTGACAGCCCTTTCGCTATTGACGCTCCTCTTCGCGGTAGCGGGGACGGTGCGCGCCGGCACGGTGACCCAGACTATCGAACTGCGTCCCGGCTGGAACGCCATCCACGTCGAGGTCGAGCCCGAGATCGACGCCATCGAACAGGTATTCGCCGGGCTTCCCGTGGCCAGCGTCTGGCGCTGGATTCCGGATGACCGGCCGGTGAGCTTCATCCAGGATCCGGACGAGGAGCTGATGACCATCGACGGCTGGTACGGCTATTTCCCCCCCGAACGTCCCGAGAGCATCCTGACCAATCTTTACACGATCGACGCCAACCAGCCCTACCTGGTTCGCCTTCAGGGCAGCAGCCCGCGCACGCTCGAAATCACCGGTCGCCCGGCCCTTCGACCGATGCGCTGGCGAAGCGACGGCTTCCAATTGACGGGCTTTCCGGTCGAGCCGGGTAACGAGCCGACCTTCGGCAGCTGGTTCGCCGGCTCGGAGGAACACGAAGGCCAGTCGATCTACCGGCTCGACGACAACGGGCAATGGGTGGCGATTTCGCGGCCGCAGGTCGAGCGAATTCAAAGCGGGGAGGCCTACTGGGTCTACACCAAGGGCCGCTCCGAGTACCAGGGTCCGCTATCGGTCGAACTCGACTTCGGCGAGCGACTCGATTTTGGCGCCAGCGTTGCGCGCGACAGCCTGGTGGTGCGAAACAGGAGCGGGGTGAGCAACGAAATCCGGATTCGCCGCCTCGATGCCGATGTTCCCGTGCCGCTGGCCCTGGGTACCCGCGACGAGGAAACCGGCGAGACCGAATGGCCGGTGATCCCGGAGGAAACCAGTTTCAGCCTGCCGGTCGACGAGTCGCGAACGCTTCGCTTCGGGATTCGTCGCTCGGAGCTGTTTGCCAACAATGCTTCGCAGGTTATTGAAATATCGAATGGTTTTGGCAGCCGCCAGCTGATCGAGGTCTCTGCCGCGGTATTTCAACCCTCGTCGGCGGCGACGCAGTCGAGAAAGGACAACAGCGCGATGGCGGCCACCGGCAGGGCGACCGATCCGCGGTTCGCCGGGCTCTGGCTGGGCGTGGCCACGATCGAGGAAGTCAGCATGGCGCAGACCGGCGGCGTGGTGCCCGTGCCCACCGGCAGCGAGTTTCCGCTGCGCATGATCGTCCACGTCGATGCCGGCGGCAATGTCGTGTTGCTCAAGGAAGTCATCCAGATGTGGAAGGAGGGCACTTACAAGCCCGACCCCGACAATCCCGAGTTCAACGTCGTCGACGAGCCTGGACGATACGTGCTGATCACCGACGAGTCGCTGCTGCCCCAGTACGAGGGCGCAATCCTCCGCGACGGTGAGCCCGTCGGTATCCGCATGAGCACGGCCGCCTATGACTACGCGGGAGATGAGCTCGAGCTCGAAGGGGTCTTCGGGCCGGGTGGTCTGCTGACCGCTTCGATCGTGCTCGATCCCGAGCATTCGACCAATCCCTTTCTTCACCGCTTCCACCCCGATCACGACAACCTCGACGCCCAGTTCATCAACTACCGGCAGGAAGCCTTCGAGGTGACGCGCGAGATGGAATTCGTCTTCGCCAGCTCGGATCCCGAGGGCAACGAGTCGCCGGAATGGGGCAACGGAGAAGTGGCGGGGACCTTCAACGAAGCGATCTCCGGGCTTCACCGATCCACGATCTTCGTCAGCGGCTCGTTCCGGTTCCGGCGCGTGCTCAACATCGACCAGCTCAACCAGTAGTGCCATGACAATGTCCGCAGCCAAAACCAGCATGACTCGCATCGGGCTCCTCCTGATCCTGGCCGCAGGCCTGGCCGGCCCCGCCTGGGGCGTCTGGCCGACGAGCGCCGGCGGCAACGGTGAAGACCAGGTCACCGCCTCGGCCGTGGGCCCCAGCGGCGACGTGTTCGTGACCGGCACGTTCAGTGGGCAGGCCGTTTTCGGCGGCAGCACGCAAATCAGCGCCCGCGGCACGCGGGATGTCTTCGTGGCCCGCTACAGCCAGTCGGGCAACCTTTTGTGGGTGCAACGCGCCGGCGGCAACCGTGCCGACAGCGCCGACGGTATCGCCGTCGACAGCTCGGGCAACGTCTACATCACCGGCAGCTTCGTCAACAGCGCCGATTTCGGTTCCTTCGAAATGGCATCGGCCACGCTCGAGCCGGACATTTTCGTGGCCAAGCTCAATGGGGCTGGGCAATGGACCTGGGTGCGCACCGCCACGGGCCAGGGGGTCGACGCCTCGGTCGATATCGGGCTGATTCCGGGAAATCCGGCGGCCATTCCACCTTCCCCGGATATCCTGGTCATCGCCGGCCACTACCAGTGCGGTGCGCGTTTCACTTCCCCGGAAATTGGTGCCAGCGAGGCCCAAAACATTCTTCTGGGCCAATCCAGCTGTTCCAGCGGGCCGCTGGACGACCAGCACTATCTGGCCGCCCTGGATTCCGACGGCGTGTGGCAGTGGGCCAGTAATTCTGGCGTGGCCGGAGGCGTCTCATCCGCCATTTCCTCCCTGGATGTCGATCAGGGCCGGGTCATGGTCGTGGGCCGACACAACGGGCCGCTCGATCTGGGCGGTGCCAGTCTGCCAACCCCCCCGGGAAGTCCGGCTGAGTTCATTGCCGAAAGCCCGTGGCAGGAGTCGACCGACACGCCTTCGAGCCCGCCCAACAGTTTCTTCATTCCCAACCAGCCAGGTGTTCGGGCAAGCGATCTTGAACTCGACCGGAACTTCGATCTGACGACGATCCAGCAGCCGAAGCTGAGATTCAATCATCGATTCCGGCTGGACGGTTGCTACGACCTGGCCGTCCTGTCCTACTCGACCGACGGCGGAAGCAACTGGAGTCGGGTGCCGCCGGAGTGGTTCGAGTCGGGTGGCTACAACGGCTCCTGGAACGGCTGGGAAGACAATCCCATTGGCGGTGAGGGCTGGTGCCATCAGAGCCCGGACTGGCCGGATTACAACCCCGTGACGGTGTCGCTCGACAGTATTGCCAACGAGAGCAGTGTGCGTTTCCGCTGGCGACTGGGCGAGGGCCAGCAAGTTGGCATAGAAGGATGGTGGGTCGATGACTTTGCCCTGACCGATGGCGCTGAACTGCTGTTCAGCAACGACCTGGAGCCCGAGGATCGCCAGTTCATCGCTCGTCTGAGCAATCCCACCAGCGCCAACCCCACGTGGTCATGGGCCCGCCCGGTGGAACCGGAGTTTCCCGTGGCCGCGATTCACGTCAGCGAACTCGGCCTGCCCTATATCGCCGGGCGCGTCCTGGCTGCCTTCACGCCCTGGGGCTACAGCCAGCAGGTCACCGATGTCGGTGCCGCCGTGGCCAAGCTCGATCCCAATTCGGGCGACACCGACTGGATCGAGGTGGCCGACGGCGGGCAGGGCACGGCACTGGCCAGTGTCGGCACGGATATTTTTCTCGCCGGTCATTTCTCCGGCACGGCAGTCTTCAAGAGCGGACCCGACGGCACCCTGCAGTCGGCCGGTGACCGCGACCTGTTCGTTTCGCTGGTCGACGACAGCGGCAGCACGCAGTGGGTGACCGGCGGCGATCGCTACAACGCAGAGACGGCCGTCCCCGGACAGGCCGGCGGCAGCGGCGACTCGATCATGACCAGCCTGGCGACCGACGGCTTGGCGAATCTCTACGTCACGGGGGCGTTTTCCGATTCCATCGTGTTCGGGCAGGAAGCGGAACTGGTCTCGGCGGCCGGACAGAACGGTTTCGTCGCCAACCTCGACCTGCTCGGGGTGTGGTTCGAGGTCAAGACCTGGCTTGTCGGCGAGGCGGTCACGCCGCCTTCGAATGCCGAGAACGACGAGCAGGCGGCTGCGCCCGAGATCTACATCGACGGTCAGCTGGTGACCGACGCCATCGGCACGCGCTTCTTCTGGGCCAAGCCCGCCGGTGCCGACGAAGCGGTGCTCACGGTCCTGGACGCCATCGACGGCGTGGAGATCCACTGGCGAGTGGACGACGAGCCTTTGAGCAGCAGTAACCGGATCGTTTCCGTGGGTCGAACCAGTTGGCCGGGCGATGCCTGCACGCCGGCCAACGACAGCGAGTGTTACCAGGTCCACATTGCCGGTGCGCCGGTCGAACTGGACGAGCCGGGCAGCGGTTTCCGTTTCGTCAACCAGTTCGTGCCGCAGTCCCAGCCCAGCGACGCCAGCGTCAATGCCGGCGTGATGAAGGCCTCGAGACCCGGCTTTACCGTCTTGCTCTACGTCGAGGGCGCCACCACCGACCCCTTCGAACACCCGGCTTCGGTGGAGGTCGTGCGAACCTTCCGCGCCAACCAGTCGCCGGACTATGCCGATAACATTCGCTGGGATATCGGCGAGCCGATCGTGGAGCCCTACCACAACCAGATCGGCCGAACCGGTTACGTGCTCAACGAGGACGCCTTCTACGACGGCGTGGGTGCCGATGCGGCTTATGATCGCCAGTCGCGCACCGGCCACATCATTCCGGTCAACAAGGTCCGGCCCAACCGGCTTCAGGACGCCGAAAAGGAAATGGTCGTTGCCTGGTACCGGCGCAATGCCATGGGCATCTACTGGCCGCAGCGCGCCATGCACTACGCCCCCGACTGGCCCCTGGATCCCGATCGCATCATCATCGCCAGCGAGCAGGGCGGCGAGGTGCTGGGCCAGGAGCCGCTGGGCCCGCAGCAGTATCCGGACCTGCGCATCTACCAGCAGCCGCTGGTCTCGGAGCCGGGTTACAACCCCAACGCCACGCACGCCTTCTTCGCGCCCTCGAATACCGGCACCGGCATCCTGGCGCTGTTCGCGCTGCGCGCCGACTTCGGCATCAATCTGCGAGACGACTTCACCGCGCCCACCGACCCTTACGTGCTGGTCAAGTACTGGAGCGAGGACCTGGGCCGCTGGGCCTTCCGGACCTACTACGTGACTGCCACTGGCGCCGGCTTCGACGGGTTCCAGTACGGCGGCGAGGCGGGCACCGCCGTGGCGCCGCCGTACCCCCTGTCGACGCTGCCGGGATGCGACGAGACGCTGGCCGTGGGCCAGGCGGCCAACGATCCGCAGCCCCCGCCGCCGTTCTTCAAGGACTACAAGAACGGTTTGTGGAGCAAGTCGGCGGGCAACGGCGCGCTCCTGTTCTGGTATCCCCTGCAGCCGGGCTTCTCCTACGACATCACCAACAACGACTTTCCCGATGCCACGGAAGGCCAGTGCATTCCGTGGATGGCGCGCCTGCCCGAAGAGCAGGGCGGCACGGTCTCTCCCAACGAACCGCTGGCGGTGAACTACACCTTTACCTGGCCGTCGAACCCGCCCCAGCTGATTCCCGGTGAGACCCTTCTCAAGCAGAAGCGCGGCCTGCCCAACATCTACCAGCAGGATGCCGTCGAAGTCGTCTTCGACGAGCACCGCGAGGCGATGGATGCTTCCGGAGGCGCCGCGCCTGAAGACACCCTGGTGCAGCTGATCGATCCGCTCAATCCGCGCTACGTCTACCTCGACAACCTGTCGGGCCTGGGCAGCCAGCTCGATCCGGAAACCGGTTGGCGCATCATCACCGGCGACGCAGACGGTCTGCTCAAATTGCCGGTCTCTATCCGTGAACGACTTCGCTACGACCCGCTCAACAAGCGGTTGATCTTCAGCGGCGTTTTCGACGACACCATCGCCGGTGAGCCCTTGTTGATGCTCAACATCATGAGTTTCCGCGAGGCGCGACAACTGAAGGTGCTCGACGGCAGCGCCGACGACGAGGCGGAGGATTCCACCAACGCCTGCCAGGACGCCGGCGAACCCTGCGGATGGGCCGAGGCCGTCGAGGCCTTGCTGCGCCTCACGCGCAATCCCCAGGGGATCGACACGATCTGCGTCGAGAGCCAGATCAACCCGCAGACCGGCGAGCGCCAGTGCACGCTGTCGCGCGATGTCGACCGGGGCGAGCTGCTCGCGGCCTTCGACGACCCGCAGGGCGACGGATTCCTGCAGCCCTACAAGGCCACGGGCGTCCGGCCGGCTCTGACCGCCGGCGCCACGCAGAGCGTCGGATGGGTGACGCTGGCCTTCAACAACGACCCCACGCTCAACCCGGCCCCGGTCAGCGTCCAGATCATCCGCGTCGACTGCCTGCGCCAGCCGCCGCCGCCCGATCCGGCCGACATCCTGTCGAGCTACCAGGGCCAGCTCAACGTCATCATGCCCGACAACATCTTCGACGAGCAGCTGACGCTGCGTCACTCCGGCGACTTCGGCGGGGATCCGGACGCGCTGGAATTCGAGTGGTACTTCCAGCCCGACCAGGACGGCACGCCGCCTTTCCCGCTGCCGGAACCCGAAACCGGACAGCTCAACGGCTGGCAGCGTTTCCCGGTCAACGACCCGCAGGGCGCGGTCGAGATCACCGTCGAGGGCGCGAATATCCAGACCCTTTCGGACAACTGGTACGTGGCGCGCTACCGCGGCCTGCCGGTTTGCAACAACCAGTCGGAATGGAGCCTCTGGGCGGGCAGTCCCGGTGCGACGCCGCTCGACCAGCGCGCCCAGCTCGGGCTGGGCTGGGTCAAGCGCGTCATCGAGCGGCTCAATCCCTTCGAGGCGCGCGTCCAGGATTTCCATTCCTCCCCGACCAACACCTACGCGAGCATGCTCACGCAGCTGGGGGAGCGCTACGAGGGCGACATTCCGCTGACCTCGAATCCGGAGGTGCTCAACGACATCGGCCTGATCGAGGCCTACACGACGGTGATGCGCCGGGCGATGGACCTGTCGGTCAATGCCGTGCCGCCGGTCGACTACGGCCCGGTCAACAAGGCGATTCTCAACGTCGCCACACGGATCGTCGACTTCTATGCCTTGCTCGGCAACGAAGCCTATGCCGACGCGCAGGATCCCACCGTGGGCTTGCTGACCAGCGGCGAGTTCGCCAGCCTGGCGCCGACGGTCCATCCCTTCCAGAACCAGCTGGCTTCGGTGCTGGAAGAAGAGCTGGTGCTGCTGCGCGGTCGTGACGACTCGCAGGCCACGACTTCCGCACCCCCGGTCTACAACCGCCTGTTCTGGAACTTCACGACCGGTGACGGAGAGGCGGCCTATGCCCTCAACTACGACATCGGCGACAAGAATACCGACGGCGTCATCGACGAGTTCGATGCGCGCATTCAGTATCCGCAGGGTCACGGCGATGCCTGGGGACAGTACCTCACGGCTCTGAAGACCCACTATTCGCTGCTCAAGCATCCCTTCTTCACCTGGGAGCCCACACAGGAGGCCGTTCCGGTTGCCGGCGTGCCCGTGCAGGTCGATTTCTTCGATGAACGCAAGTTCGCCAAGGTGGCCGCGGCCAAGGCGCGAACCGGCGCCGAGATCGTCAACCTGACCTACCGGCAGTTCTACGTGGAAGACCCCGCGGCCCAGTGGCAGGGCTACAAGGACGACGATGCCGAGCGCGCCTGGGGCCTGTCCGAGTGGGCTCGCCGGGCGGGGCAGGGCGCCTACTTCGACTGGGTGGTCGGCAACGCGATCCTGCCCGACGAGGATCCCGACCCGGGCAACTTCGGCATCCAGAAGGTGGATCGAACGACGGTCGAGGAACTGGAAGAAATCGTCTCGAACTTCGATGCCATCCAGCAGCAGCTCGACCAGGCCGACCGCGGGTTGAACCCCCTGGGCCTGGCCAAGGGCGTCGTGCCGTTCGATATCGACCCGATCCAGGTCGATCGCTACGGCAAGACGCATTTCGAGCAGGTCTACGATCGTGCGGTCGGCGCCCTGGAGAACGCCGTAAAGGTCTGGGATTTCGCCAACCAGCTCAACCGCATGCTGCGCTTCAACCAGGACAGCGTCGACGACCTGGCGGCCAATTCCCGCGCCAACGAACGCAACTACAAGAACCGCCTGATCGAGATATTCGGCTATCCCTATGCCGACGATATCGGGCCCGGCGGTCTCTATCCGGCCGGTTACGACGGCCCTGACGTTTACCACTACCAGTACATCGACGTACTGGAGATGGCCGGAAAGGACACCGGTCTGCTGGAAGGCTTCGACGTGGAGGGCGATGTCGAGATCAACCGCTTCGACGCCAGCTACGATCCCCTGCCGGGCGGCGTGAATTACTTCGGCTTCGACGAGGACGCCCCGTTCTGGGAGGACAATTGCGACTCCTCGCCGCTGGGCAGCGGTTGCGCCCTGGGTCCGCCGCCGGAAGGCGACGACCTGACCGTCGAGATGGTCACGTATGACTCACCGGCGTTCGGTTTCACGTTCGGCAAACCTCCGGAGTGGACCGGCCAGCGCCGTGCCACCGGCTCGATCCAGAACGTGCTCCACGACATGTTCATGGCGCGAATCGATCTGCAGCGCTCGATCACGCAGTACGAGAACCTGCGTTCGGATATCTCCGACCTGGTCGACACGATCGAGGCGACCTACAACCTGCGCAACGAGCAGCTTCAGATCGCCAACAACGAGCGGCGAACGCTCAACCAGATCAACATCGCCGTTCAGACGCTCAACCAGAGCGCCAAGGCGGTCAAGGCCGCCGGCAACCTGGCTGCCGCGATCATGGATCGCTCCTCGGAATGCATTCCCAAGTCGATCATCGTCGGGGTCGCCGCCGGCGGCGACACGCTGTCGGTGGCGCGATGCACGATGAAGACGGCCAGCGTGAGCGTCAATTCGGTGACCGACGCCATCGGTGAAGGCCTGGAGATCGCGGCCAACGTGACCGAGGCCACCGCCCAGGACGTTTCGCAACTGGCGGCTTTGGAAACGCAGGTGCTCGACTCGCGCCTGGAGCTGTTCAACATGCGCGGCCAGTTCGACGAGATGCTCAGGCGCGAGCCGCTGCTGCGCATGGAGATGTTCTCGCGCGCCGAGGCCATCCAGCAGCTCTACCGCAAGTACCTCGAGGAACTGGCCAAGGGGCAGCGGATCATGGCCGAGCTGGTGCAGTTCCGCAAGAACGGCGCCGCGGCGGTGCAGGAGCATCGCTACAAGGACATGGCTTTCCGCGTGTTCCGCAACGATGCGCTGCAGAAGTATCGCGCCGCCTTCGACCTGGCGGCCCGCTACGCCTATCTCGCTGCGACCGCGTACGACTACGACACCAACCTGCTGGGCAGCGACAGCCGCGCCGGTCGCCGTTTCCTCACCGACATCGTGCGTGAACGGTCCCTGGGCCAGATTCTCGGCGGCGACCCGGTGCCGGGATCGCGTGGCCTGGCCGACCCGCTCGGGCGGATGGCGGCCAATTTCGAGGTGCTCAAGGGCCAGATGGGCTTCAACAATCCCCAGGTCGAGACCAACCGGTTCTCGCTCAGGAGAGAGCTGTTCCGGATCGAGGACACGCCCGAGGGCGACGAACAGTGGCGGCGGATTCTGGAGAATGCCCGCGTCGAGGACCTGTGGCAGCTCGAAGAGTTCCGCCGCTTCGCGCGGCCGCCCCAGCCGGAATCGGCCGGGCCGCTGCCGGCGCTCGTGTTCCGGTTTCCGACCACGGTCAGCTTCGGGCTCAACTTCTTCCACTGGCCGCTGGGCCCGGGAGACAGCGCCTATGACGCTTCCCGCTTCTCGACGCGCGTGCGCTCGGTCGGGACCTGGTTCCGCGATTACGCGGGGCTGCCGCTCAGCGAGACGCCGCGCATCTACCTGTTCCCGACCGGGGCCGACGTGCTGCGCTCGCCGTCGTACGACGACTTCCGAACGCGCGACTGGCAGGTGATCGACCAGGTCTTGCCGGTGCCGTTCCCGATCGGCTCACAGGAACTGCAGAACGCCAACTGGCTGCCTCTGGCAGACACGCTTTCGAACGCCTTCAACGAGGTTCGACGTTACTCGCAGTTCCGGGCGCATCATTTCACCGAGCCCTTTGACGACACGCAGGTGATCGCCGACAGCCGACTGATCGGCCGCTCGGTGTGGAACCGCGAGTGGATGCTCATCATTCCGGGCGGGAGCCTGCTGGCCGATCCGGAAGAGGGGCTCGACACCTTCATCGAGGGGGCGCTCATTCCAGACACGGAAGAGCGCGACGGCGAGGGCGTCAGCGACATCCGCATTTTCTTCACGACCTATTCCTATTCGGGTAACTGATCATGACCGGGACATCACGCGGCCGAACTGGCCGGCTGAACATCGCGCCAGCACTGCTCATCCTCGCCGGACTTCTATCCGGCGGTTTGCAGGCTTCGATTTCCGAACCGGATCACGTCCTCTACGGACAGGTGACCTGGTTCGGTGAACCGGTGGCCGAGGGCGAACTGACCCTGCACATACCCGATTGGGACGATCCCATCGCTCGCTACGAGCTCAACTCGGATCCGTCGCTGGGCAGTCAGTACGCGCTGCGGGTGCCGATGCACTCCACCGGGGCGCGAATTCCCGGTACGGCTCGCACGGGTGACGAAGCGATGGTCTACCTCGATGCACAGGCCGTGGCGATGATCGAGATCGGTGAGCAGGGCATGGCCCGTCGAATGGACCTGGACCCGGAAAGCCTTCAGGGCCTGGTGGCACTCAGCATCGACGACATCGACATCGCCGAAGGTGATGCCGGCACCACCACCGTCGGCGCGTTTACCGTCTCCATACCTCAGGCGCTCGAAGAGCCCGTCACCTTCGACTGGGCGACACGCGACGGCGCCGACGCCGACGCCGCCCTTGGCGGTGCCGACTGCAGCGGCGGCGCCGACTATCTGGATGATTTCGGATCCGGGACCATTCAGCCCGGCAATCTCTCGACCACTGTCGAAGTCGAGGTCTGCGGCAACGACGACCCGGACGGCAATCGCCGTTTCTATGCGGAAATCAGCAATCCTTCCGACGGTGTGGCGCTGTTCAAGTGGCAGGGCGAGGCGGTGATCATGGATGACAACACGCTGCCCGAACTGTTCATCGAGGACGTCACCGTCGTCGAGCCGCCGGTGGGCTCCACCCGCCAGGCCGTATTCCGCGTGAGCCTGTCCAGCCCATGGGACCAGGCCGTATCGGTGGACTGGGCGACCGCCAACGGCAGCGCCTCGGCCGGCACCGACTACGTCGCCGACAGCGGCACGCTCAACTTCGCCGTCGGCCAGCAAAGCGGCCAGATTCCGGTCACCGTGCTCGGCAACGGCGGCAGCGACCAGGCGCGCGACTTCTTCGTTGACCTCAGCGCCCCGGTCCAGGCCAGTCTGGGCGATGCCCGCGGCCGAGCGCTGATCGTCGACTCGGTCCAGACGCTGGTGCACGTCGAAACGCAGGAGAACGGCGTCACCGTCGAAGGCATGAGCGATCCGTCCGACATCACGGTGGCCAGCCCCGACGGCGGCCAGGTCTATGTGGCCTCGCGCACCGCCGACGAGATCGTCGTCTTCTCGCGCAATGCCGACAGCGGCCGCCTGCAGGCGGTCCAGACCCTGGCGGTGACCGATTTCCTGGTCGATACTTCCAGCGACCGCGCCATCGACGGCGTCAACGGCTTTGCCGGGCTGACGGTTTCCGACGACGGCGCGCACGTCTACGCTGTCGCCCAGGCCGACGATGCGATCGTGACCTTCGAGCGCGACGCCGACGACGGCTCCCCGACCTACGGCGAGCTCAGTGTCAGCCAGGTGCTCTTCGACGGGGACGACCCGGAACCCACCCTGACCGACGCCATCGAAGGCCTGGACGGACCAAGGGCCGTGGTCGTCTCGCACGACGGCGCCAATGTATACGTCGCTGCTGCGGCCGGCCCCGGGCAGGTCGTGGTTTTCTCCCGCGATGCTGTAACGGGACAGTTGTTGTACCGACAGAACCTTGCGAGTGGAGATATCGACCCGCTCGGCAACGAGGTGGACGGCATTGCCAATGCGT